>CAIVYW010000589.1 GCA_903910205.1 uncultured Methylococcaceae bacterium
CCCGTAAAAAGGCATGAACAACCCATTTGCAGCATAGTTAATGTGTTATTTTTAAAACAGACTCATCTGAAAATTTAAAATTTTCCAGATGACAGTAGAATTGCTTTTAGCCCTGACTTATTTTCGGACAGCCTCCTAGGATCACCTTGCACCGCCTGTACAACCAGTTCAGACTCTTGACTGACTGTCATGCTACGAAATTTATAGATCCAAATTTCTTTGCCATCTAAGCCATAACGAAGTTGTTTAAATATAATAGGGCCTGGTGAACTAAGCTTCACTGCAAAAGCTATCAACACCATAAGTGGCAATATCATCATTAGAATCAAGGAGGATAATAGAATGTCGGCAATTCGCTTGCTAATGCCATTGTTTCCGTCAAAAGGACTTTCACAGATAGCAACGAGAGGAACCCCCATAATAATAGTCATATTTGGCTGAATCAAATCAAATAAATAGATATCTGGAATAAAATAAATAGAGGTTGTCGTGTCTTGTAATTCTTCTAATAGTTGAAGTATTCTAGGCTGAGCAGACATGGGTAGCGCAATGTATATTTTATCAATTTTATTGTTTTTAATAAAATGGTGTGCCTCGTTAATAATACCTAGGTGTAAAAGATCCACTTGCTGAGTTTTGTTTAGAACTCTATTCATAGGTCGATCTTCAAAAAAACCTAAACACTCGACCCCTAACCAAGGATTTTTTTTATATGCTATATACAGCTTAATGCTGGAAATGTTAATGCCGACAATAATCGCCTTAGGCTGAAAATTTTTTTTAAAAGTCCAGTTGAACTTAATAGATCTTAATAATACTTGCACAATGACTAGCGTTATTGGCGTAATAAAAAACCAAGACCATAATATTTGTTGTGAAAAGTAAGTCATGGATTGAGTAAAAAAACCAATAAGCCATAATATAGAAATAACAAAAATCCATTGTACGACTACATTGAAAACATACTTTTCCCAAAAAAGTTTCTCGGTAGATTGTAAATCTACATCATCCATTATTTCATTGCTCAGCAAAAATGCGAGTATTGCCAACAGAAAATAATAGCGTTCAATAGTACCTAAATAAAACCATTCGATTAATAAAAGTAGCCATGAAACTATTAATGGATTCATGTGAACCATAGCAAGAGGTATACCTTGCTTGCTTTTTATTTTCATTTTAAAGACCAATAAAAGTATACGGGAGATTACTGTAGAAACTTCAGCCGACAAAATAAGACTGACTGAGTCCTAGGTCCCTAATACCACACGTTCTACGGCACTCCATTCACCATGGGCGATGCTTTTATCCCACCAACGTACTCGATATTCACGGGTTTCATAGCTATTGCCTGTGGCTAAAGGACGCTCATCGTAATAGGGTTTTACGGTATCGATAGCCAAAAATACCCAGTCGCCATTATTAATGCGACTTTCAATGAGAATGCCATCATGACCATATTTGTTAAAATCGATACGTACTCGATTACCATTGCTACTTTGCTCTACACGGGCGGTAAATTCAGGAATAAGATGCTCTACGTTAGAGGCTATGGCGATAATGCCCAAATCATGACCGATAGTTTCTGTATAGCTAGGGTTTATTTTGATGCGTGCAATTTGATTAAGTAAGCGCTTTTTGATGCCTGGTATGACTATTTTTGGTATGTCTGTAAAAACGGAAGGCAGCGGGTAAGGCTCTATATCACTATGATCACCCTCTATGATATGTTTCTTAAAAGACGTAGCTTTTTTAGCATCGCGTCGTATGGCTGGATGCCAAGTCTGCATCAACCAAATATGACACGTAATATCCTCTAAGGTACTGCTTATTTCTTCTGGACTGATGCCACAAATAGGTCCCATCAGTGGCAGTCTTAAGGCGTAATGGCTGAGCCAAATAGCTTGATCTGCTTCGGTAATGGGAAAAAAACTATTGATATACATAAGGGTAAAAACTCCTAGTGGATAGTTTATAGAAAATCATCTATTGGCCGCTAATATTTAGTGTTAATTTACAGCGTTTATTCTTAGGCTGTCAACAAATTATTTTCATTGTAGAGCTGCTGTTATTATGGTGTTAATTAGCCTTGGCATAAGCTATGTAAGCTAATGCTATGTTATCGCTTACGCTTGGTGTAGTCCTGCTGAGTGTTATCAAAGCACAGTTGCTATTGTCAGTAGCAGCGCTGTAGTTGTCAACCGTAGTATTACCTATGATCATGCGTCTATGATGAGTATTCATAGTGCTATGTGATCTATGACATAAGCTATGTGGATTGTTAATAAGCTTGCGTGAACTTATCTCAGCTTTGTACGAAGTTGTAACAGAGTTACGTGGATTGATTGCGGTGCTCTTGCGAGTCTCAGCGTGCTTGCTTTAACTTCCCGCGATGCTATACCGAACGTCAGCGCTGCTATGTTAACGTGCTTTACTTCTATAGCATTATTCAGCAAAAGTAGCCTAAGTTGTAGCGGTCAGGTAAAGGGTGTGATTAAAAGTACGGGAAATTCATAATATAGTTTTATACAGTTTTGTAGGGTGCGTAAACGTTAGTGCATCCACCTATTATTGTAGCGACAGCCAAATATAAACTCGACGAGTGTCGTTCACCATACTTCCTGCTCAATAATATTTAGGTGGATGCATGGAACTTTGCACCCTACAGAGCTAATCTCCTCGCTTTTAATTACACTCCAAGGTAATAGCCATATTGACAATGGCTTAATCATTTTAGTTGGTAGCCGATAACTTCAGGTAGGAAAAAAAAGACTACAATTTCGTAGCTTATTATTTTATTTTAAATAGTATTATGTTTTATGATATAACAGTTTCTTTATAAATTTATTGGAAAGATTAATGGAAAATAACGATACGATTAACGATAAAATAGTAAAGACTAGAAAGACGTATGATGAAAAAATTAAGGCATTAAATGCACAAATTAAGCTTCTAGAAGAAAAAAAGAAACTTGCAGAGACTGGGAAATCAAATAATAAATTAACCCTAACATCAGCTGGTATGCCAGAGCTATTAGCTGCATTAAAATTTGTTACTCGCGAGAATAAAGTTGTTGTTGCTGATGCAATAAAAACATTAGCTCTAATCAGTAAAGTTGGCGTTCGCGGCAGACAACTCAATGAAAATGTAATCGTCAATCTTGAATTAAAAGATGATGAAAATAGACTTGATCAAGAAAAAGAAGCGCTTGATGCATTGAAAATCATCAAAAAAACTACTAAATCCTCCGTAATTATTTTCTAATTTTGGAAAAAATAGAAATTTTTCGTCATAATTCTGGATAATTATTCTCAGTTCACCGAGAATAATTTGGAAAATAACATATTTCATAGAAGCTTATTCATTATGGATGCTAGCGAAAAACATGCGGTGTATAGTAGGTTGGGATTGGAAAGCTGCTTTTAGTTTTTAAAATCAACGCTACAAGATTAATCATCGTTGTTAGTCAATAAGCTATTCATTGGAGCTGAGACTTTATTTTTGCAATGTCCTAGATCACCGTCCCGTAACTAACATAATTATTCAGTTCACCCCTCTTTGAAAAAGAGGGGTTAGGACATATTTGTTAAATAAATATCCCATAACCCCTCGCTCGCTTGGCTTTCCCGTTTTTTTAAAGAGAAAAAAGCTAGGGCTTATGCACGTCACAATGTATGTTAATCTAATTCATTTGTGAGTGATGGTTTACTTTACTATGTTAGAATTATCAACATTAAGGGTGGGGGAAAGATATGACCGATGATGAATTAAAAGCGTTGGTGGCAGGTCTAGCGGTTGCTCAAAAAGTAACAGATGAGCAAATGAAGCGCAACGATAACATGTTGACAGAAAATCTAAATCGTATGGGTATTACGCTAGGCAATGTAACCAATAATCAAGGTGATGTCGCAGAAGAGTTTTTCTTAAAACAGCTTACTAAAAGATAATCATTTGGGAAGCATCCACTTTGACGATGTAGTGAGAAACATGGAAAAACATCGTGGTCAAATGCAGGAAGAATATGATTTGGTTATGACTAACGGTAATGCTATCGGTATTGTTGAAGTTAAATACAAAGCACATAGCAATGATTTGGATAAGTTAGATCGTAAGATGAAAAATTTTAAAAAGCTATTTCCTATTTCCCATTTACCAGAACTACAAACAATATGGTGCTATTGCTTCATTCCACATTAATGATGATGCCAAAAGGGAAGCTTTAAGACGCGGTTATTTTGTACTGCAACGTAGCTGTGATTTAGTGCATACCGAAAGTGCTGAGCATTTGACCGTGTTATAAAAATCATTAAGCGATCTAATGCATAACCCGCAAACATCTTTCCAGTAAGTAAGCTGCACCGCCATAGCCGCGATTAGGCTTGCCTGAACAAAGCTATATCAATTTTAATGGCTATGCCGTAATTCAGGTTTTTAAATGGCAGCAGGAATATCAATCTATAAAAACGTCAGACAATTGTTTGACGTCAATAGCCCTATCAAACCAGCGCTCAATATCAGCCAAAGGCGCATTAGAAATCAATGCAATAGTTTCAGCAGGAATAGCACCAAAACGCTTTGCTAAAAGTCTTTGTAGGGCTAGCATTTCACCTTGCTGCATACCCTCTTGTTTACCTTGCTGTAAACCTTCTTGTTTACCCTCAGCAATATAAGCCTTTGCCCACATTTCTACTTTATCAGCCAACATAACTCTAATCTCCTGTAAATCATCCACTTCGGGCAATAAGATACCGTATTCTGACTTTCTCATCAATGTCGCTCGCAACCAATGAGCAAACATTTTTCTTAAGTCCGGTCGGTCTTGTAACCAATCTATCAGCAATTTAACGATATCACTGACAGCACTAGCACTATCAGCGTGTTCTAATCTAAAGACAGCCGCCACTAAATTATTTAAGGGGGCTAATTCAGTATCGGTGTAGGTGTTTTCATCAATCAGTAAATATTGCAGCGATGGCTTAAATTGACTAACTAACCCCGGTACAACAGGAATTAAGTCCGCCACATTAGTAGTCGCTGTCCATTTCTGGTTACCATTATAAAGAACAATTGGCAGAATAGGTGGTAGACGGCCATCGGCCAACGCATGACTCTGTTTAAGTAAGTCCTGATACAGCAAACCGATATACACCATCATCCGCAGCGCCATGTACTTATCAACAGAGCTTTGGAACTCAATCAGTAAATACAGGTAAAGCCATTCGCCACCGACTTTAACGCGCCAAACAATATCATCTTCGCGCTGTTTGAAATCATCACTCACATAAGAGCCAGAGACTTTTTCTAATGTTGAATAATCCAGCGTATGCAACCAGTCATCGGGTATAAAGCCCATGATCAAATCACGAACTAACTCTGGATTAGAAAAAAGGTAACCGTTCACCTATCCTTTTAAAATTTTTTCACACAAAAATCATAAAATGATAGACAATGTCACACATGATATTTGATTTCGCTACTTCAGCCCCTAAACCTCATGACCTTGAAAG
>CAIVYW010000590.1 GCA_903910205.1 uncultured Methylococcaceae bacterium
AGATCAAATCCGATATCATGGGAAACCAAACCGTAAGAACAAACCTAATTTAATTACATTTGAACAGTTAACTAATATGGCCATTGGGAATAATGGCAGCGAAGAAGATAGCGAAATTTTAAGACATTTATTGTACATCTTGAGTGATATTGGTTTTGTGGTTGAAGATAATCAATATATTGACGTTAGTTCTAACTCAATCGCACCCTCTTTTGATGAAGACGATCCCTCAATAGAGGAAACCATTGTGTTTTTGTCCCAACAGTTGAGGCAAAGTGATAATTCTCTGAATGCATATCTGAAAGAAATGGGCAATGAGAATCTTTTGTCTAAACAAGACGAGGTTTTTCTAGGCGAGAGCATGGCAGAAGCTTTTGTTGAAATTAATCAAGCGATAATACAGTCTCCATTTGCTATTAATGAATTATTTTTGATGGTATGTGCCATTGAGAATAAAGAACTACCAATAAGTGCTCTAATTACCAAGGAAGCTATATCTAATTTCGAAAAAACTAACAATGAATCTACTGATAAGGTAGAGATAGTAATATTTGACGATGAAACCGAAAGTGTAAATGAAGAAGAACCTAACCAAGAATTACCACTACAGTTAAATGAACAAATTAGTAATTTGCGGAAAAATCTCAAGGGAACCTCTTTAAAATCTAAAGCCTCTTCTCTTGAGACCTTAAATACTCTTTCTTTGTCTCAGTCTTTTATTGATATGCTACTAAGGAAAATGTCTCTCAATAATGCTGACAAAGACCCTCAAAAAAGAATAGAGTCTGCTTTATCAATAATAAGTAAGATAAGATCTCGTATGATCAAAGCAAATTTGAAGCTGGTGTACGCCATTGCAATCAAATATGTTTGGTCGGAATTGCCTCTCTCTGATCTTATTCAGGAAGGGAATATTGGCTTAATAAAAGCAGTTGAGAAATTCGATTATAGCCTAGGATATAAATTCTCTACTTATGCAACTTGGTGGATAAAACAATCTATTTCAAGAGCTATTGCAGATCAAGTCCGCCTTATTCGGGTTCCAGTGCACATGGTAGACACCATCAATAAAGTAGACAGAATCCGAAACGAACTTGAATTAAAATCAGGAAAAATTGCGAAAACTGCAGAAATTGCCATTAAATCTGAAATGTCGGAAGAGGCAGTGAAAAAAGCCATCAAGGCAACAGTTGAGGTTTTATCTTTCGATCAATATTACGATCAAATTGGCGATAACTTAATCGAGACATTAGTTGAGTCTTCATTAAATCCGGAAGAAATTTTAATACAGGAATCAACACGTAAAGCGTTAGATAACGTATTAGAAACTTTAAAACCAAAAGAAGCTAGCATTATTAGACTGAGATTCGGATTAAATGCCAAATCTCAAGAGCTTACGCTTGAGGAGATTGGGAATCAATTCGGGGTAACCCGTGAACGAATTAGACAGATGGAAACAAAGGCTTTAAACCAATTACGCCTTCCCAGCAGAACTGAGAAACTTAAGGAATTTATGGTAACCAGCAAATTAAATAAAGACTTGGAATCTAACGATGAGGCCTAATTTAGCAAGACATGCCCCACCTAAAGCTAGTGCTATGATCGAATCCTTACGTGGACTTGGCTATACAACAGCAACTGCGCTTGCCGACATTATTGATAACTGCATCGCAGCGAACGCTAACAAAGTTGATATAAACTTTATCTGGCTCGGTAACAAAAGTGTTATTTCCATACTTGATAATGGTAATGGTATGACCGAAAGCGAGTTAGATAAGGGAATGCGCCTTGGAGAAATAAACCCTTTAGAGAGTCGAGAACCTACCGATCTTGGTCGTTTTGGTCTTGGGCTTAAAACAGCTTCTTTCTCCCAATGTCGGCGACTAACAGTAGCTAGTCGAAAAAACGGTGATATAAATTGCTTGCGATGGGATCTCGATTTTATAGCTACTAGTAGTGATGATGGCTGGTATATGCTTGAAGGCGCTCATAAAGAGTCTGAGAATCTATTAACACCTCTTAATAGTTATGACTCTGGAAGTATTGTTCTTTGGGAAATACTTGATAGGATTATTACTCCTGGTTTCGGCGAACAAGATTTTCTGGATTTGATTGATAAAGTTGAGCAACATTTAGCAATGGTTTTTCATCGTCTTCTTGAAGACAACAAAAGAACTGGATTAAAAATATTCATTAACAATAAAGCAGTAAATCCATGGGACCCATTTCTTATTGGTCACCCTTCTAAACCGTGGAGTTCACCAGAAGTACGTTTTTCATCTATTAATGGCGTAGTAATTGAATGTCATGTATTGCCACACAAGGACAAGTTAACAGATGCTGAGTTTCAATCTGCCGCTGGCCCAGAGGGTTGGACTGCTCAACAGGGCTTCTATGTTTATCGAAATAAACGACTGTTGATTGCTGGCACATGGTTAGGTTTAGGACAGGGGCGAGCATGGATTCGAGATGAAGCCCATCGACTTGCAAGAATTCGTCTGGACATTTCAAATTCAGCAGATGTTGACTGGAAAATTGACATCCGAAAATCGGTTGCACGCCCCCCAATCAATATTCGTTCTTGGCTTACCAAGTATGCCGAAGATACTCGCAGTAGGGCTCGTAGAGTTTTTGCTCACAGAGGAAAAATTTCGACAGGTCCTCGAGTAGGTCCTGTACTTGCTGTATGGAAAACCGAAAAATTTTCTGGAGGTGTTCGTTACCGTATAGATTTAGAGCATCCCGCAGTCAAATCTGTGATCGAAGATGCCGGTAATCTACTTCCTCAAATAAATGCTATGTTTCGGATTATTGAAGAAACAATACCTGTGCAGCGTATATGGATCGATACAGCAGAAAATAAAGAAACACCTCGCACTGATTTTATAGGGGAACCATCTGCCGAGGTGATTAGAATTTTGGAGGTGATGTATCGCAATCTTGTTTTGCGCAAAGGTTCTTCTCCAGAAAACGCAAGAAAACAACTACTTGGCTGTGAGCCTTTTCATAATTACCCGGACTTAGTTGCTGCTTTACCGGATCATTTAAATGAAGATCAATAAAAATGAATACATTAAACGTGATTGACAAAAACAAATGGAAAGTAATTAAAGTTGTTCAAGAATTACTCATTGATATAGCCGAAAAAACAGAGGTCACTCCTTCTGTTATTGATGAAATGATAGATCGTGTTTTAATGCTTAATAATGAATGGGGCGTTGATCTAGATAGAAGTTACGTAATAGAAGAATTAGTCCGTCGCTTTAGTGTTTGGATAGGTCACGATACATCTCTTGTCAATAACATAGGTCATGAACCTTGGCTTACTGCTGAGCGCAAGAACAATTGGCGTTATTGGCAGCGATATCGTGAGTGGCAGGAGCAATCACTTCCATGGAAGGCCGTAGAAGCCCAAGATGCAACTACTGACTCCATTTTAGGGTTACTAGAGGATCCTTTGAGAAATGGCGTTTGGGATAGGCGAGGTCTAGTTGTTGGGCATGTACAGTCCGGAAAAACCGGTAATTATACAGGCTTAATCTGCAAAGCTGCTGATGCAGGCTATAAGATTATTATTGTTTTAGCAGGGATGCATAAGAATCTTCGATCACAAACGCAGATGCGTTTAGATGAAGGTTTTCTTGGTTATGAAACAAATCCGATTCCTGGTGACATTCAAATTATTGGTGTTGGCAAAATTGATGCAGATCCATTGATTAGGCCCAATTATGCAACCCACCAAGCTGATAACGGTGACTTTAACGGACGAATAGCAAAAAATCTAGGCATTTCACCTGAGCAGCGCCCATGGTTATTTGTTGTCAAAAAAAATAAAAGTGTTCTTAATGGACTATACAATTGGTTACTTAATCATGTTAGTAACACTCAGGATCCTGAAACCGCAAGAAAGATTATCACTCACCTTCCCCTGCTGATTATTGATGATGAAGCTGATAATGCATCTGTAGATACAGGCGAACAATTATTTGGCGAAGATGGCAATCCGGATCCAGAGCATCAGCCGACAGCAATTAATCTTTTGATACGTAAGATTCTTCATACTTTCTCTCGAAGCGCCTATGTTGGCTATACCGCCACCCCATTCGCAAATATTTTTATTCATGAGCGAGGCGAAACTTTAGAAGCTGGCCCTGATCTTTTTCCATCTGCATTTATCATAAATCTAGCAGCACCTTCAACATATATTGGCCCATCAAAAGTATTTGGGTTAATCAATGGCGAAAGTCGCAATGGCTTACCTTTAGTTAGATCTGTTGATGATTATTACAACGAAAACACTCAAAGTGGCTGGATGCCGATCGCACATAAAAACGGACATAAACCTACTCATGAAAATGAGCATAATATTCCAACATCTCTTATTCAAGCTATAAATGCCTTCATTCTTGCCTGTGCGGCAAGAAAAATAAGGAATCAGGGGGGCCAGCATAGTTCAATGCTCATTCATGTCACTCGATTTACTTCAGTGCAGAAAGAAGTTTATGATCAAGTTGAAAATTATATTCTTCATGTGCGTCAGAGGTTATTACGCAGCATTGGCGAAGAAGTAATCCTTGATCAACTAAAGGAACTATGGATAAAGGATTTTTTACCCACATCAATCGAAACAGCTAAATTCCAATCTGATTTTTGTCGTTCTGGTGAGTTTGAGTCTTGGGAACAAATTAAATCTGTTCTATGTGATGTTATTGCCGAGATACAGGTAAAAATCATTAATGGCACAGCAAAGGATGTACTCGACTACAAGACCAGTCCTTCTGGATTGAAAGTAATTGCAATTGGCGGTGATAAACTAGCTCGTGGATTAACTCTAGAAGGTCTATGCGTAAGCTATTTTCTCAGAGCTTCAAGAATGTACGATACATTGATGCAAATGGGTCGCTGGTTTGGTTATCGGCCTGGTTACATTGATCTTTGCAGATTGTATACCACAGATGAGCTAATTGAATGGTTTGGCCACATTGCAGATGCTTCTGAAGAATTGCGAGAAGAGTTTGATTTAATGACTACGAGTGGTGGCACACCAAAAGATTATGGACTTAAAGTCAAATCTCATTCTGTACTTATGGTTACATCCAGAATGAAAATGCGTACTGCTCATAATCTTTATCTTTCTTTTAGTGGACAGGTTGTAGAAACTGTTTCCTTGTTTCGAGATAAGGAAACTCTTCAAAAAAATATATTAGCGTTTAATGCACTTATAGAAAGTTTGGGATCTGCTGTGCCTATTCCAGAACAAAAGCGCAACGATAGAGTCGATAGATGGGCAGGTGGGGCTGCTTGGCAAAGAATCCCCGCAGAGAATGTGATTACGTTTCTTGAAAGCTATAAAACACATCCTGAAGCATTGAAAGTCAATAGTCAGTTGCTTGCAGATTTTATTCGAAAAATGTCGAATGCTGGTGAATTAACGCACTGGATGATAGCTGTAACAGGAGGCAGTTCTGAGATAAAAAAAGAGGTTGGTGGAATAGATGTCAAACTGATGAAGCGCAGTGGAAATCCAAAACTTATGGATCGATATTCCATTGGACGTCTGCTGCAATCACAAGATGAAGCTATTGATCTTGATGAAACAGCTTGGAATGCAGCATTAAAGTTGACACAGGAAATGTGGCATGCCGACCCTGGTAGACTTAAAAATGGAGAAGAATCCAAAATGCCAACAGTACCAAATGGCCCAGCAATACGTAGAATTCGAGGATTTGGGGCCATTGGAACAAGCGCCCATCCTGAAAGAGGATTATTAATTATTTCTTTATTAGATCTAACGATGGCAGGCATAGATGTCACAATTGACTTACCTCCCGTAGTTGGTTTTGCCATTAGCTTTCCTAGCAGTAACTCCGGCAACAAGGTGGAGTACAAAGTAACTAATACTCTTTGGGAGCAGGAATATGGCGCTACAGAATAAAAAAGAGGAGCTTCTGGTCACTTGGCGTGCGCTTGGAAGCCAAGTTAAGGAAAGAGGTTGGAGTACAATTGCTGTTTCAACAGAAACGCCTTGCCGAGTGCTAGCTGGGCGACATTTCCCAGGTAATGAAGAAGCTCTCCTTTTTGGTTTTCATGCTTCTAGAGTTCCACCTACCGATCAGCTTCCTAAAGGGCACGGATTTCTGGTTTTCAAGGCAGAACCAAGAGAAGAGCTTGATTGCTCTTATGTTTGGATAGCCCTCTGCCGACAATATGCTGGTAGCCTCGATCTTTTCGTCACAATGGCGGAAGATATTATCCTTACACTGAATGAACTGAAGCATCTAAATGATGACGGACTTTTTCATGTCTTTCTTACAAGAATACAGCAATTCAGAGCATCATGAAAATCCAGTTCCATGAAGCCCAGCCATTTTATTCCGGGCACACTCCCCCATCTCCGTACGTTAGAGTCAGCGTGCATTGTTTATCAAGTCGGGGGTTTTGTGTGTAATCGCTCCTAAAGG
>CAIVYW010000591.1 GCA_903910205.1 uncultured Methylococcaceae bacterium
AAGGCAATTCATAGCCGTGGCGGTAAAATAGTTATACTTAATCCTGACAGCCAAGTTAAAAAAATTCTGTTAATGGCTGGCATAGATATGGTATTGCCTATCATTGACACCTTAGAGTTGGCAATTGCTGCAATGCATTAAGAGGCTACCTTAAGCCGGGACAGATAACTTTCTGGGAACGCCGAGCTCCAGCTCGGCACGGGATAGTCAAGCCGATGACTGACTACGCCGAGCTGGGGCTCAGCACTCCCGGAATCAATAGGCCAGCTTTATTTATCTGTCCCGCTTTAAATGGGTAGCCCATTAAGACGAGAAGAAACATAATCCTAATACGGCTACTTTTTTATGGGTATACACCCACCATACACCGGTATACACCATTACTAATGGCCTATAAATACCTAGAATACCCAAGTTTACACTGCGATTGGTCTATTGCTGACCTTATAGTGGGCTATTTACACCGTGCTATTAGCTGCTGGTGATCTGAAGTTGGCTATTCGTGTAATAAATACCTCTATTCGAGATGTGAAGTTAGCTTAGCACGGCATGCGATGAACTGTTCGAGGTATGCGATGGGCTGTTCGAGGTATGAAATCGGGTACTCACAGTATGAAGCTAGCTATTCATAGTAAGTGATGGACTGTTCATGGTGTGGAGTTGGCGAAGCAGGTTATGAATGAGGGTAGGCACACAAAATGCCTACCAATTTAAGACAGCACAGATGCTAGGCTTAACCTGAAACTGTCCCCCCCCTAAAGTAATAACCCTATTTAACTGCTCTAGCTTTATCAAGTTATCCCCAGAACCTGTGGATAACTCTGTGGACAAAGGAGTTATAGACACGCTAACTCTATAATTTTTAGCTAAGTTTCTTAGATTGTCCAAATTTTATACAATAGAATTCTATAATATAAAATCAATGACTTACAAGAAATTCCAGCATCATATTTAACAACCCATTGATAACTACTGGCTTTATATCCACTAATATTAATATGTGTATAAGCTATCAAGAATCTTTGCCCTATATTTCATTGTCAAGTAAATAGATGACAAACCTTCACCTTAAATAAAAAACTAGCTTTTAAAAACAACTACCATAATCCAGCAATAATTCCTCACAGCCAAAAAATAGACGAGGATAATCTAAGCGTATTAATAACTTTAAACCGTATTCAAAAAATACGGCTAAAGTCAGCAAGCGACTGGCTGCTGCAAAAATACTCTGAGTCGTGTTTTGTGAACAGCGCCAAACCGCAGTAGTCCACCAAATGATAGGCAATAACAGCATCAAGTGTACATCATCCCAACTGGAGACCGTTAACAGACCCATTTTTGCTAACGTATCAGCGACATACAAACTGATATTTAACAAAATAAAAAAAGGCCAGAACACCCAGCGCAGCCATACACAACCCGTCCAAGCCGAAAATAAATAATTCGTTAAAGAGAGCTGCCCTGTATTCTCTACGCACGCTGGCGCACTCAGAAACAACACCAATAACATAGCGACAACTATCAAGAGCAACTCAACGGGGCTTGCCCAAGCCATTTCAGTAAAAAATAACCCTAAGGTATAAATGAACATAACTGCGCCTATTAGGTAGAAAAAGGATTCATGCTGGGCGTTTGTTAAAATTGGTTACCAACTTAAGGCGGGACAGTTTCAGCCCAGACGAAAGGTTCCGGGTTAAGGCTTAAAGGTTAAACCTAGGAGGCTAGCAACTTAAGGCGTGGCAGATACTAGGCTTAACCCTTAAACCTTCGCCCTTTGTCTGCTCTTAAGACAGCCCTGTCTAAAAGTGAACCATTAAGCTAAACTGTCCCGCTTTAAGTTGGTAGCCTTAAAACTCAATGCCCTGCTCGGCTTTAATGCCTTGCTGATAAGCATGTTTTATTTTTGTCATATCCGTTACGGTATCAGCCACGGCGATGACTTCGGGTGCGGCATTACGACCGGTCATAATCAAATGCAACCAAGGTGGTTTCTCATCACGTATAAAATCGGCCACTTCTTGACCAGTAATCCATTGATAACCACAGCAATAATTGATTTCATCCAATAACACTACATCAAATTCTTCAGATAAAATCTTCTGCTTACTAAGCTCCCATATCGCTCGGCTGGTTTTAATATCCTGCTCAGGATTTTTAGTATCCCAAGTAAAGCCATCTCCTAAAACATGCCATTCAATATTATCAAAACGCTGCGCCGCTTTTTGTTCGCCGGTTTGCCATTGACCTTTAATATACTGAATAACACAGACTTTCATATCCCAACCTGCGGCACGAAACACCATACCAAAGGCACTTGAAGATTTACCCTTACCTTCACCCGTATTCACTACAACCAATCCATGACGCCTATCTCTTGATTTCATAAGTTTTTCCGTAAGTCGACTCGTTTTCACGCTTTAGCGCCATTGCCATTCAATTAAACAGACTTGGAGTGCAATACTTCAGCTATTGTTTTTTAAAACAGCTAAAGCTGTGTTAGTCCAACATTAATCGCAATGACACTTAAACGCACAATAAAGGTTATTAATTTTGTATGAACGCATTGAGCACTTTCAATCTAAGCAAAGTTGCCCTATTCTTTACGTCATTCATTGTAACCTTAAAAAACGATTATGACCGAAGCAACTGTTTTATTTTCTAATGCCAAACACGTTATTCCCGGTGGCGTCAATTCACCGGTACGCTCTTTTAGCGGCGTAGGGGGTACACCTGTGTTTATCGACCATGCTAATGGCGCTTATATTTATGACCATAAGCAAAAACGCTATATTGATTATGTAGGCTCTTGGGGGCCTATGATTTTAGGTCACGCCCATCCTGAGGTTATAGCGGCGGTTAAATTAGCGGCTGATAAAGGTTTGAGTTTTGGTGCGCCTACCGAAGTAGAAACCTTAATGGCGAATAAAGTCTGTGAGCTAATGCCCGCCATTGAAATGGTTAGAATGGTCAGTTCTGGTACCGAAGCCACCATGAGCGCAATACGTTTAGCCAGAGGTTATACCGGGCGTGATAAAATCGTTAAATTTGAAGGCTGTTATCACGGGCATTCTGATTCTCTATTAGTTAAAGCCGGTTCTGGCGCCTTAACCTTTGGCGTACCTAGTTCTCCTGGCGTACCGGCAACGGTTGCTGCTGATACCCTGACCTTAACTTACAATGATAGCGAATCAGTCATCGCCTTATTTGCTGAATTAGGCGAGCAAATTGCCTGTATTATCGTAGAGCCAGTCGCAGGTAATATGAACTGCATCCCTCCCGCTCCCGGCTTTCTGGAAACCTTACGGCTAGTGTGTGACCGTTATCAAAGTGTGTTAATTTTTGATGAGGTTATGACCGGCTTTAGAGTGGCTTTAAATGGTGCTCAAGGGCTTTATAACATTAAGCCCGATTTAACCACGCTAGGTAAAATCTTAGGGGGTGGCATGCCGGTAGGTGCCTTTGGTGGACAGCGAAAAATCATGGAATACCTTGCGCCTTTAGGACCTGTTTATCAAGCAGGCACCTTATCAGGCAATCCGATTGCTATGGCGGCTGGATTAAAAACCTTGGAACTTATTTCCCAAGCCGGCTTTTATGAATCAATCAGTGCAAAAACTGAAAAATTAACCACTGGCTTAAAAAAACTCGCTGATCAAGCCGCCATCCCCTTGACTACCAACAATGTCGGTGCAATGTTTGGTCTATTTTTCAGTACAGAAACGCAAGTTGATAGTTTCGCCAAAGTGATGCAATGCGATCAAGATAGATTCAAACGTTTCTTTCATGCCATGCTTGAAAAAGGTATCTACTTAGCACCCTCTGCTTTTGAAGCGGGTTTCGTTTCAGCCGCACACAGCGAAGCTGATCTGGATGAAACACTAGAGACAGCAACGGCCATATTTAAGCATTTATAATTAAACACTTAGTGAAAGACGCTGAACTTAGGCTGATCCATCAATATAAAAAAAAGGCGCTTAACGTAAGATAAGCGCCTTTTGAGGGGTGACGACGGAGAGAACAATAACACAATAATAGATAGCAGTTGTTATGCCAATAGTTAAAGAAGCCTTTATTTACGGGCTATTATCCATAAAAAATGACGTAGTTACTTTATAGCTGTGATCAGTTACGCTCTATTTATGGGCAAAAAAACCTATCTATGCGCCCTTATTGTGCAAATCAGCCAGCCTTTTTTCAAAGAGAAGGTCTGAATAACAAGCAAAAATGGAGTGCAATAGCTTCAGCTATTGCCTTTTAAAACAGCTAAAGCTGTTTTACTCCAACTTAACGGCAGCAACTTAACTTAATGGCAGTGCTTTGTAGAGGGTGATTTAAGTTATTATGACTAGCTTAGTTTAGCGCCTAACTAAACGTTTCGGCATTTTGACAGCCTACTTTGAGGATCTTTAAAAATCAAACATATTGCCCTGCACACCAAGCCGACGACCACGCCCACTGAAAATTATAACCACCTAACCAACCACTGACATCCACCACTTCACCTATAAAATAAAGCCCTGGCACTTGCTTACTGGCCATCGTTTTAGAGGACAAGGCATCACAATCAACACCGCCTAAAGTAACCTCAGCGGTACGATAACCTTCCGTGGCATTGGGCTTGATCTGCCAACGCTGTAATTGCTGAGCAACTATCTGTATCTGGTGATCAGATAAATCGGGCAAGGTGCAACTTAATAACTCCTCGGGCAGAAAACAACTAAGTAAGCGCTTAGGCAAATAGCTATCTAAGACTGCCTTTAAGGTGCTTTTTACCTTATCACGACGTTTTTCTTTCAAGGTAGCTACTAGATCTAGCTGCGGCAATAAATTCATTTCCAAATCTTCACCCGCAAACCAATAAGACGACATTTGTAAGGCCACAGGACCACTCAGACCTCGATGCGTAAACAATAAGGCCTCAGTAAAAGACTGACGGTGATTGCTAATCTTACAAGGCACGGCAATCCCTGATAGCGAAGAAAACCTCTCCTTATCGTCTGGCTGTAAGGTTAACGGCACTAGGCCGGCTCGAGTAGGCACAATGGCAATACCAAATTGTTGCGCTATTTGATAGCCCAAGGGGGTCGCCCCCATTTTTGGAATAGACAAGCCCCCCGTCGCAATCACTAAAGAAGCGCAACTCAATACCCCCTGAGTAGTTTCAAGCATAAAACCATCAGCACAGTTTTTTATGCTATCTATCTGCGTATCTAGCTGCACCGTGACATGAACTGCTGCACATTCAGCCAGCAACATCGTCAAAACATCTTTAGCGCTGTCATTGCAAAATAATTGCCCGTGCTCACGTTCATGAAAATTAATATGATGACGTTCAACTAAAGCTAAAAAATCCCATTGATTAAAACGACTCAAGGCTGACTTACAAAAATGGGCATTATTAGAAATAAAGTTTTCAGGCTCTACCGTGACATTGGTAAAATTACAGCGCCCACCCCCTGACATAAGAATCTTTTTTCCCGCCTTGTTAGCATGATCGATGACCAACACCCGTCGTCCACGTTTGCCGGCTTCAATCGCACACATCAAGCCTGATGCGCCCGCACCAACAATAACGACATCAGTTTTTATCATGAGCTATACCCACACAAAACGACTAAACCATAAGCTACTATTTTTAAATACACTGTTAAAACACCCATTCCATTAACTTGCCCTCGCTATTAACCACATCGTAGATGAAAATGAAATTCCAGCCTTCATGCCACCTACCGATAATCATCGCCCCCCCAAATACCTTATCAGCTATCTTGTAGTTTAGCGTTTTTCGAGGCCGATGATTGAGTTTTTGCATGACATCCTAAACAGGTCTCACCGTTATAGTTAACATCTGGTTTTAAGTTGATCGCCATAGCAATAGACAGAAAGTAAACTATCGAATTAAACTACTAACTGATATTTATAGGTATTTATACGAATGATAATTTGTTAGTGCCTTGCTACTATCGTTGTAACGTTAAAGCGCTGTGTTTTTCCTATACCTATTGATGCTATCAACAGGTCAAAACTATCCTCAGTAGCTGCTTAAAACGATATGTAGTATTCATTAATGTCTGATATGCTCATCACTCAATTAAGGCTTAATGCCATTATTAC
>CAIVYW010000592.1 GCA_903910205.1 uncultured Methylococcaceae bacterium
CCTTTAGGAGCGATTACACACAAAACCCCCGACTTGATAAACAATGCACGCTGACTCTAACGTACGGAGATGGGGGAGTGTGCCCGGAATAAAATGGCTGGGCTTCATGGAACTGGATTTTCATGATGCTCTGAATTGCTGCCGTTTGGCGAAGGTATTGACTTAGCTATATATTTGTGGGAGTACCTTTTACCACGTATTTTGCACTCCCACAGTAAGCCTTTATGCTTAAGTATATAGCTTAAATCACTTAATTGAAGGTGGTGCCAGGTGTGGCAGGCAATATCGGCATTTTTTGTTTAGGAAATTCACCGGTTAAGCTATTTAAGAAAGCCACTATATCGGCAATTTGCTCTTTAGTTAAGTCTTTATCTAATTGTAGTTTTGCCATGATCAGCACTGCTTCATCTAAAGTTTTAACTGCACCATTATGAAAATAAGGGGCTGTTAAAGCAATGTTGCGTAAAGTGGGTACTTTCCATAAGTGCTCATCGTCCACTTTTTTGGTCACTTCAGCTAAACCTTTATCATTTTTGAAATGATATTTGGCGGCAAAGTACGGATTGCTATGCACAGGGAAGAGCTGGAACTGACCTGGGCCATTAAATGCAGGGCCACTATGGCAGCTGGTGCAGCCTAGCTCTTGCACAGTATTCATGCCGCGTACTTGTTGTTCTGTTAAAGCAGATTTATCACCGGCCACATATTTATCATAAGGGCTGTGAGGGGTAATTAAGGTTCTTTCATAAGCGGCAATGGCTTTAGTAGCATTGTCTTTAGAAATAGAGTCTTTACCAAATGCTAATTCAAAAGCGCTGCCGTAACCATCAATGCTTTTTAAACGGGCGACTACGTCGTCCCAGCTTTTCATGCCCATTTCAATAGGGTTAGTGACAGGGCCTGCCGCTTGCGCTTCAAGGCTGGCAGCTCTGCCATCCCAAAATTGAACGGCGTTAAACGCTGAGTTCCAAACTGTAGGTGCGCTGCGGCCACCTGTTTGGCCATTAACACCCATAGAATTAGGGCGATTGTCTTCACCACCTAACATAGTGTTGTGGCATGAAGCACAAGAGACAGTGCCTGTAGAAGAAAGACGAGGATCATGATAAAGCATTTTGCCTAGTTCAATTTTTTCTTCTGTGCTTGGATTGTCAGCAGGAGCAGGTGCTGTTGTTGGTAAGGTTTCCCAAGCCGTAGCGACTGAAATAGAGCCTATTAAGGCTAGTGCTGTGACCAGTACACGAATTTTAAACATACTATCCTCCAAATATTATTTTATGTGTCATCAGTTTAAGGGCGATTTTTGTTCTTTATTAGCTAATAATCGTCCGGCTAACTTATATGCCGCTTTGAATTGTAAAATATAACGCTCACAAGATACAATTAAATTAATCTGTGGGCTCTTTTATAAGGTACAACAGAAATAATGGACGTTGTTATACGGCTAAATTATCAGCAGATTTGCTTTTGTTATTAATAAACTCTACGCTCAGTGTTTATTGTTAATAGCTTGTTATACCTTAATGGATGGCTATCCTACCATGATGCTTCGAATAAAATGTTTTTTCGTATTGCTACTGTTAATGATTTTAGATACTTCCCCCGTTCCTGTGGTAGGAACTATTGCCATGTATATACTAATAACAAGACCTTTATGGTTTAAAAATCTCGTTGATAGACTTTATGCGACTTGACATCCTTAAACAACAAAGAACGCCATAATGATTACTTGTGCGAACTGAGCCGCTTACATCACCGCCCTGAAGAGACGGGGTTTTACGCTATACATGGATAAAAAATGCAAAGTACGGAATTAAATGTTGTAACATTAACGTTTAAAAATTAATTAAATGCTATTTTATAAGCACAATGAAACACTCATTATTACTTATCGCCATTTCGCTTTTTTACTTATGGGGTTGTTCAACGTTAACGGTTAGCCAGCCGAGTAGTCGGCTAGTTTCGCAAGTTGAAGCACCTCTTAAATCTGATGTAAAGGTGGGAGAAAAAATATCAGGTACAGCACAAGCTACTCAGCTTTTTGGTCTATTTGAATTTGGACCTAATAAGACCGCTAAGGGCATAAATTATAGAAGTGGTGGTCTACCTAGTTTATTTGATTCATTTTCAGCTATTCAGGCTGCCGCAGCCTATCAAGCAGTAATTAGTACTAACGCAGATATTATTGTTGCTCCGCGCTACACGATAGAGACAAAAAACTATTTAATATTTAAGGTTACAACAGCAACAGTGACTGGATATAAAGGGGTTTTAAATAAAGTTAAAAAAACGTATCCATTCACTAATAAAGCGATACAAGCAAGCGCTTCAAAGCAAACGTTAGGCTCTGCGCCAGTGCCAGAACAAAAAACAATGCTAAAAAAAGCCGCTCACGGCCAACTAAAACATAATAAAAAAACTGTACTTGACGATGATTCGTCAAAGCAAGAGCTGCAAAGGAAAATGACTACAAAAGATGAGTTGGTTATTGATAATGGTATTGCCTACCAAGCAAATAACTATAAACCGTTTACTGGAAAGTATTCAGCAGATCATCCGTATAAAAAGAAAAATGATGTTATAGGTGCCACGGGTAAGAAAGAGCCGGTGAATATAACCTCTGAAACAAAGACCTATATTGAAATGAATTACACGGATGGTAAAAAGGATGGACCGTCTGTCATGTGGGATGAAAATGGACGTAAAATTGGCCAGATAAATTATAAGAATGGCAGACGTATTGATTAAAATATCGGCTTCCACCTTAACTGGGTAGCCGAAATGTGTATATAACAATGGGCTACCCTAGCCTGTCGAAACATTGATTTAATCTGCTAATTATTTACCCTGTTTTTGGCTTGCATTTTCAAAGAACTTTTGACGTTTTTTTCGTATAGTGTAAGGGATATTCTCATTCTCCCA
>CAIVYW010000593.1 GCA_903910205.1 uncultured Methylococcaceae bacterium
CCTTTAGGAGCGATTACACACAAAACCCCCGACTTGATAAACAATGCACGCTAACTCTAACGTACGGAGATGGAGGAGTGTGCCCGGAATAAAATGGCTGGGCTTCATGGAGCTGGATTTTCATGATGCTCTGAATTGCTGTCTTTTTAAGCAATTGTTGCTTATCCATTTCAAACCCTTTGTTCTAATAACATATATAAGCGGTAGGATGGGCAAAGCGCAGCGTGCCCATCATGAAATCTACAACGTTTTACCTTTAAGCGCTAAGAGTCGTTTAAGCATGGCCTGCTCCATAAGCCCTAAGCTTTCACGAGTGGCGCGTAACTTATCTTCCTCAGTGCTTAACTGCTGTTCTAATAAGCTGCTGATACGGTCAAAATCGGTATCACACAAAAAGTGTTTCGTGCTGATGGTTAATTCATTGTTGTTAAAATAGAGAACGGCACCGGGCACAGCCAAATATTGCCAATTATCTGAGCCCAAGCAAAAGCGTGCTAAACCGAACACCAGTGTCGTCATAAAGCGAGCATGATTCGGTAAGATGCCAAAACTACCTGATGCATCTAGGCCCACAAAAGAGCTCACGCCAGTCATGCGTTGCTGGTGGTAGATATCAAAGAGATTTAGATTAAACGAACTCATTACAGCCCCTGCATAGAACCGCGCATATAACAGTGCTCTTCAGATAACTCATCATAGTCACCTGCCAAAAAAGCTTCGCAATCTGTCAAGGTTTGTTCCAGAGGCACGGACATGCCCGTTTGTTTGGCATGTTTGGCTAAAACAGCAAAGGGTTGAGTCAGATATCGCTGTAGTTTACGCGCTCGCATCACCACCTTACGATCTAGCTCTGATAATTCGTCTATGCCCAGCATGGCGATAATATCTTCTAATTCATGATAACGCGCCAGATGTTCACGCACCCGTTGAGCAATCGTATAATGACGCTCACCCAGCGTATGCTTATCCATGAGTTTACTGCTAGAGCGCAAAGGATCAACCGCAGGATAAATACCTTTACTGGCTTGATCTCGTGACAAAATAACAATGGTATCTAAATGACTGAGTATGGCGCTAACCGCAGGATCGGTCATGTCGTCAGCCGGCACATATACGGCCTGAACGGAGGTAATCGCACCTTGCCGAGTAGACAGTATTCTATCTTCTAACTCAGCGACTTCA
This sequence comes from uncultured Methylococcaceae bacterium, assembly GCA_903910205.1. Classification (GTDB taxonomy): domain Bacteria; phylum Pseudomonadota; class Gammaproteobacteria; order Methylococcales; family Methylomonadaceae; genus Methylobacter_C. The sequence continues at coordinate 1,183 of CAIVYW010000593.1, forward strand.
GTGGTTAAGGTGGGTTGATAACCGACTGTTGCCGGCATACGGCCTAGCAAGCTAGAAATTTCACTGCCCGCTTGTACAAAGCGAAAGACATTATCAACCACAAACAACACTTCCTTTTGCAAAGTATCACGCAGATATTCAGCATAAGTGAGTGCTGATAAGCCTACTCGAAAACGCACACCCGGTGATTCATCCATTTGCCCGAAGATCATCAAGGTATCTTGCATCACCCCAGCTTGCTGCATGTCTTTCCATAATTCGTGGGCTTCACGTATACGTTCGCCTACGCCTGCAAAAACAGAAACCCCTTTATGAATGGCAGAAACGGCATGAATAAACTCCATCACCAACACAGTTTTGCCAACCCCTGCGCCGCCAAATAGCCCAGTCTTTCCACCCTTAACAAAAGGACACAGTAAATCAATGACTTTAATACCGGTTTCTAAAATACCACTGATACCAATGGCTTCGGATAAAGGCAATGGTTTGGCATGAATATTCCGAAATTCATGTTCTAGCAAGGCCGGTTGCCCATCCAAGGGCTCACCAAATATATTTAATAAGCGCCCTAAACAGTCTTTAGAAACGGGAATCTGTAACGGTGCGCCGCTATCAATAACCACCAAGCCACGGCTTAAGCCTGCCGTACTGTGTAAGGTAATCGCGCGTATATGATGCTCATCCAGATGCTGATGTACCTCAAATATATAGCGATTGTCGCCTATCGTGCTGTACAGTGCTTGACGTAAGGGTGGCAGAGGATTGCAATCAATAATAACGACTGGTCCATGAATTTCAACTATAGTACCTATGACCAGAGGAGCAGCTTTCGAGTTTAAGAAATCAGTCAATCGAGCATACTCCAAGGATTAGTCAGCAGCACTAGTGTAGCTCATCATGCTGACTATTCAGCGAACTGAACTATAAATTCTGTAGAAAAAACGACTACCCACTTAAGACGTGACAGTGTGAATATATATCGTTCCCACGCTCTGCGTCACTGCCCACAGTTAAGAAAAAATTATTATAAAGCAAATGCTTATGTTGATAAATCCCCCCTAACCCCCCTCTACAAAGGGGGGGGGGTAGTATCTTCTTCGCTTTCTTCGCTTTCTTCGCTTAACTTGTAAGAAAAAGAGCCTCCCCCTTTGTAGAGGGGGA
>CAIVYW010000594.1 GCA_903910205.1 uncultured Methylococcaceae bacterium
AAGGCAATTCATAGCCGTGGCGGTAAAATAGTTATACTTAATCCTGACAGCCAAGTTAAAAAAATTCTGTTAATGGCTGGCATAGATATGGTATTGCCTATCATTGACACCTTAGAGTTGGCAATTGCTGCAATGCAAAAAAATGATGTTTTATGAAATACCACTTTAGCAAAGGACGCACGAACAGTGTAGCCTGCTAACTTCATAGCTTTTTATTCACATGACATGCTCAATACGTCTTGCTCTGCAAGATGAGTCAACCAAGCGTAATACTTTGTCATTATGCCGCGATATTCTACTCATTGTTACGATGGTTTTATCCGAATGTTTAATAGACTCAATGAGTAGGTTTTTATGAGTGCCATGCAAAAAGAAATTGATAATCAACTATTTGATAATATTATTATTCCACCTAGACCGACTATTCTGTTAAGGATACAACAGGCTCAAGAGCAAGATGCTGATTTGGCTGAAATTACTGAATTAATTGCTCAAGATATAGGATTATCTGCCGCCGTATTAAAAACTATTAACTCGCCTTATTATAGCCTAACAAACAAGGTTACCTCCTTAACACAGGCCGCCTCTTTATTAGGTATAAAACAAATTTCTATACTGGTTACAGGCTTGTCGCTAAGAAAGATCGGCGGAACTTTAAATTTTGATCTGTTCTGGACGCATAGCGTCGAAATTTCATCCACTTCCGCATTTATTGCTAAATATCTGGGGGGTATTAATGTTTGCGATGCGCAACTATTTGGATTATTTCATGATTCCGGTAAAATTTTGTTACCTCAGCAATTTGATGACTATCAAGATACCCTAAAAATAGCAACAGGCTTAGATCAATCCCTAGTCGCTCTTGAAAGACATCAGCACGGCACTGACCATGCCTTAGTGGGTGCTTTATTAAGTCATACTTGGTGTTTACCGACTACGATTACTGATGCTATCAGACACCATCACGATATAACTGTATTTCGTGATGGCAATGTGCCTGATCATGTTTTATCTTTGTTAGCAATTAATCATCTAGCAGAATATTTAACTAATCATAATAATGACTATCATTATAGCCAATGGTCAATACATGCTGATGAACTCATGGAATATCTGCATATAACCGAGAATGATTTAACAGATTTGCATAGCCAGGTTAATAATCTGTTAACGAATTTAAGCGATTAACTATCGCCATGATTAACATCACAACTTAAATTACCGCCCTGAACGTAGCGGTTTTGCGAACAAAACATGATAAAGATGACTTCTCTGGCACTGTATACCTACAGGCATAACGACTTGTTAGGAAAAGTGCCCACTATTTTGTAGCTTTAACGCAGCGAAACTGTTTCGGTGTATAGTAAATGGAACTTATCCGCACATATGAAAAAAACGTCTATACATAAAAGGTTAACGCCAAAAATTCAATTGGCCTGCATTTTTCTTTGTGCAGTATTGCTCATGGCAGCCTATGAACTATTGAAAGAATTATATTTTAAAGGCAGTTTATCTTTATGGGAATCTCATACAATAACAGTCTTCATTACGGCCATATTTGCCACAATAGCTGCATTTTTAACGATTAAATTAGCCGACGAACTCACAAAAGACTCCAAACAAGCACATTTAAAGGTCGAAAGCATCAACGATGCTTTATTTGATGCGGTTATTTTGATAAATGAACGCGGTATTATCGAAACTATTAACTCAGCAACTGAAAGGATGTTTGGCTATAGCGATAAAGAACTCATTGGTTCTAACGTCGCCATGTTAATGCCCGAACCTTTTGCTAGCGCACACGATAGTTATCTTCATAATTTTTTGACGACCAGAATCCCCAAAATTATCGGCAAGACTCGGCGAGAGGTTTTAGCTAAGCGAGCTAATGGCGATATTTTCCCAATAGATTTGGTTGTTAGCGAAATGGTGAGCAACGGAAAATCTGAGTTTATTGGAATTGTCAGGGATTTGACTGATTATAAACGCGCCGAATTTGAGATAGTAAGGCTCAGACAAGTTGAGCAGCAAAAACTAGACAGCCTTCAACACGAACTTGAAATGGCCGCTCAAGTACAGAAAAACATGCTCCCCACCAATTTTCCACTTTACCCTCAATGTAAAGAATTTGACGTGCTTGCCGCTATGATTCCGGCTAAACAGGTTGGTGGTGATTTTTATGATGTATTTCTTATGAATGAGAATAAATTGTTTATCGCTATCGGTGATGTATCGGGTAAGGGCATTTCAGCAGCGATGCATATGGCGCAATGTGTAGCACACTTGCGTATGCTTTCGCTACACGAATCACGACCGCATAAAATATTGCGCAAATTAAATAACCTTCTTTGTGAGAATAATGGTTCTGGTATGTTCATAACACTATGTTGCGGCGTCCTTGATATTAAAACAGGTGAGTTTATTTATTCCAATGCTGGACATAATCCACCACTGACCAATGCGATTAATGACTGCTTTGAATTTATGCCAGTACCTAAATCTATTATTCTTGGCTACATGAAAGATGTGAAATACACCTCTTTAACGCTGCAACTAAGCCCTGGCCATACTGTTTTTCTGTATACCGATGGTGTTACCGAAGCCGAAAATCAACAACAGGATTTATTTTCAGATGAAAGATTATTAAAGCTTTTGGTCGATTTTGGGGAAGTTGGTGTCCAGAAAATCATTGAACTCGTCAATGCTGAAATAGACCGATTTACTGAAGGCAGTGAACAGTCGGATGACATCACCATGTTGGCGCTGCACTATCTTGGTAGCCAGCCGTAGCAACCATTTATAATTAATGAATATTTCATAATCTTGTCATTTTCAACCGTTAAAATAAGTAGGATTAATATTTTTCACCGTGGTAAAAAAAATGCAACCTATCGATTGTCTTGAACTACAAATTTATAATGACCTGATAGAACTTAGATCTATGAGTGAATGGTTGAGTCAAGCATGTAAAAAGCTGGCTATGACTGACGATCTCGCTAGAGATTTAGATGCTTGTGCTAATGAGGCGGTGGCCAATATCATACTTTACGCCTATGAAGATCTTGAAAGTCATCAAATCAATATGCGCCTTGAGCTTAAAGACTCATCATTAATTTTCACGATTCAGGATGACGGCATAGCTTTCGACCCCTTTAATTCTAAAGCTACTCTATCGCAGTCCTACGATACAATTGGCGATATAACAATCGGCGGATTTGGAATTAAATTAATTCGTAGCTTAGCAAATGAATGCAACTATTGTCGATCCGATAACAAAAACATTATGAGCCTGGGTTTTTATTTATACCAGGCATCTGCCACCTCGATTCTCGGTGAAAATTCACCTTTTTTTTTAAATAGTTGTCATTACTAAACTAGACTAGGAGTACTCATGGAAATAAATTGCGAACTATTAGAAGAAGATATCTACAAAATTAATTTAAAAGGACGGATGGATATCATTGGAAATGCAGACATCGATATTAAATTCTCTGGAATGACCGCCTTACCACGCATGCTTTTTATTGTCGACTTATCCGAGGTGAACTTTATTGCTTCAATAGGTATACGTACCCTTCTTCTAAGCACCAAGGCAATTCATAGCCGTGGCGGTAAAATAGTTATACTTAATCCTGACAGCCAAGTTAAAAAAATTCTGTTAATGGCTGGCATAGATATGGTATTGCCTATCATTGACACCTTAGAGTTGGCAATTGCTGCAATGCATTAA
>CAIVYW010000595.1 GCA_903910205.1 uncultured Methylococcaceae bacterium
CATTGGCTGGGCTTAACCATAGACCTAGAAAAAAATTAAATTACAAAACACCATGGGAGGTATTTTGTGAGATGGCTTCACTTGATATCAATGATCCACTAGGTGTTGCATTTATGAGTTGAATTTGCGAGGTTAATAAGGATTGAAAGTCATAGTTAGTTTTTAGTGTTGATTTTGGACTATCACCGCCGGTGACTTTGCCGGTGTGCAGTTGATGGCTTTGTAAAAAACTGCCGGCGATATGCTCATACAGATAATTTGCGGTATCGGCAAAGGCCGTAAAAATCAGAATCTTTTTGTTACCGGGATTAATCGGTGCGACCAGTTTATTAACTATTTGGTCTTTAAGGTGTTGGAGTTTGGCATCATCAGCGGGTTTTATTTTGTGCATCTCAAGCAGGAGTGCATCAATAATAACTAAGTCGGTTTGTAATTCATGCTTCCAAGAAGGTAAATCCATATCTGCTAAGCTGATTTGAATTTTGCCACCTATGGTGGTTTCATCCGATTCTTCAAAATCATCGTCGTCCGGTTCGGCATTGGCGTAAAGACCGGCAAGGTCGGTAAAGCCTGTATCCTTGCGAGTTTTTTGGAACGTGTTGATTAATGCCAGTGTACTGCTGTGTTTGTCTTTTAGTTTTTGTAGGGTTAAGCGGAAAGATTGAATAGAGCTTTCCAGGCGCTTAAGCAAGTTCATGGTCATTAAGGCTTGCAGGCTTTTTTCACGATCTGCCTGTTTAAGTTTGCCTTTACCACCACCCACTTGGGTATCATAAAGCGCTTCGTATTTTGCCAAACGACTGGGCAAAATATAGCTAATCGGTGCATAGACGGCCAAGGTTAATAAAGACAGCTCGGCATAGATTTCATTAAAGCCCATGACATCGGTGCGCTGCGTTAAGGGGCAATGAAAGGACAGCGGTTTAAGACGCTCCGGGAAACTGCCAATATCGGCCGTGTCATAAAACGTTTCGATGTGCTTGCGTGAGCGGGCTATGGTGACGCTATCCAAAAGTTCAAAAAAATCAAAATCCAAGGCATTTAAAATGGCTTTTGCGGTGCGTTGTTCTGCCGGCAAGGTGGACCAGGCATTAAAACTGGCTTGGGCTTTACTAAAAATCGTTTCAATATCCTTTGTGGTTTTTAGTCTTTTACTGAGGTTTTCTGAATCGCCTTCATACGCGAGTGCCAGTTGATTACGTAAATCATTAAAGCGGTTATTAACCGGTGTCGCTGAGAGCATTAATACTTTGGTTCTAACCCCTTGCTTGATGACGAAATTCATTAATTTTTGATAGCGTGTCTCCCGGTCTTTAAAGGCATCGTTGTTACGAAAGTTGTGCGATTCATCAATGACGACTAGATCGTAATTACTCCAGTTAATCCGGTTAAGCGGCATTCCAAACGATTCCCCTCGGGTTCTTTGCAAGTCGGTGTGGCACAGGACATCATAACTAAAACGGTCTTTGATAAAGATATTGGTGGTTAGATTACGATTGTAATTTAACCAGTTGTCGGCCAGTTTTTTGGGACACAGTACCAAGACTGATTTATTGCGCAGTTCATAATATTTAACGACGGCGAGGGCGGTAAAGGTTTTACCCAAACCAACGCTATCGGCAAGGATACAGCCGTTATAGGTTTCCAGTTTGTTGATAATGCCGGTGGCGGCATCTTTTTGGAAGTTAAAGAGCTTTTGCCAAATCAGACTGTCTTTATAACCGGTCAGGTCATTGGGCATGACATCTTCGTTAATATCTTCCAGAAACTCTTTAAAAATATTGTAAAGCATCAAGAAATAAATGCGTTCCGGTGCATTTTCTTGATAGACAGAAGCAATATGCTCATACAGGCGTGTAGTGACGTCTTCTAGTTTATCGGTATCGCTCCAGATTTGGTCGAAAAGGCTTAAATAGGTAGGTGTGATGGTCGGCTCATCCATCTTGTTAACCATATTCGATACCGCATCACCTTGTTGATAACCTAAATCAACAGCGGTAAAACCATGCAGCGGCATGTAAACGGCGGCCGACTCTTTGTCTTGTACGCAGGCAAATTGTTGCATTGGGGCTTTGCCCCGATTAGAGCGGAACACAGCCTTACGGCACATCCAATCGGCACATTCTTTGGCGATGGCCTTTTGAGTGAGTTTGTTTTTGAGTTGTATTTCAAAATCACTGCCATAAAAACTACGCTCACGTTCAGCTTTGGGAATATGAAATTCACGACGTTCTTTTTTGAACTTATCCGTAACATCAGTGGCTACGAAGGTGGGCGAAGTAAATATAAATTCAAGCTCTTTAATGCTTTCCAACTCTTTTTTTAAGGCTGCAAAGGCATAGATAGAAAAACAGGAGGCGGCAATTTTTAACTTGGAACCCGGCTTGATCGTCTGTTTGAGATTATCGCCAAGCAGGTGGTTGATGTTATCAATTATTTCCATATTACGTTAACCAGCCTGTGGATTTATAGGTGAGTCTAAATTCCTAGCGGTTATTTTACAATGATTACCTTTAAATAGCTTATCGAGTGGGTAATGCCACGCTGTTATTAATGCCCCAATCTACGAAAAACCTATTATTCCAACTCAGTTGCAAAAAAAGTTTGTTTACAACTTTGTTTTGTGTGATACTTCAAAAAAACTTATCTTTATTACTAGCCATTTTGGGTCTTATCTCATTTAAGCCGCTACAGATTAATAGCGTATTTAGCTTGATATTATTACAATTTTGTTAGTTCATTCTTATGGTTATGGTGTGTTATATCCTAACTAGCTACTTTAATCGCTTAATGTGCCATTTTATTTGTCCGTTTTAAGGTTAAAACCACCGCCTTTTAGGCGGTTAGATTTATCTATGATTTCTTAGTTATAATAATCAAAAAATAAGAAAAGAGGGTTAACTTATGGATTATCGTTATGGAAGCC
>CAIVYW010000596.1 GCA_903910205.1 uncultured Methylococcaceae bacterium
AATATCAAACGTTTGAGACGGGCTACCATGCTGGACGGGGTTTGCAACCCCGTTCTTAACGTTTAAGGTTTTGAAAGTTATTGAAGCATTCAAACGTTTCGGTCGGGGTTATAAACCCCGACCGGCATCAGAACCGCTCACCCTTCGACAAGCTCAAGGCGAACGGTTAAGCCTAGCATCTGTCTCGCCTTACGTTGCAAGTCTATTTACAAAACAGAAGCTACTATAATCACACTCTACACAAGGTAGTTGCCAAATTATTTAAAATATTCGATACTTGAGCCAGTCTGCTTTTATTAATAGTAGATCGCCCCAACTAAATGACACTAATTAGAGGTTAACAGGCATGAAAAAATCTTTTTTTTTAAAACTAGCACTGATCAGCATTACCTTAAACCCACTAAACGCATCTGCCGCTACAGAGACCCTCTATCCTGCGGCTGATTTTCAACCCTCGGTTATTTATCAAGCGCCTAGCATAGCGACTAATGATACTACTCAAGAAGCTAGTGACCCTAAATATCCGGCATCAAACTTTGCACCTAGCGTGATCTTTATTGACAAACAAGCCGCTAATCAAAGCGAAGCGGTATTTGATCCCAAATATCCTGCGGCAAATTTCAAACCCAGAGTTATTTACCCTTAATAGATAGGGTTAGCTTAAGCCCTTTCATAACGAACTCTATTCAGCTAATGCGACTGCTAACCCTAGCGACAGGATTGTAAACACTTATGACCATCACCACTCAAACACTCTCTAAATTGCAATATACCCTTGAACAACTCGTAGTAAAAATAAGCGCCAGCGAGACTTATCAGGCATTACAGGCCATGAGCCCCGCTAAACGTTGGACGACCTTAGGATTTTATTTTTTAGCATCGCAACTCGCTATTTTTGGTTTGTTATATGCCTTATTTGGCAAAGTCGTGGTGATCGGCTTTTTAGCGAGCATTATCGCCGGTTTAGCCACCGGTATCGGTGCTTTACCCGCGCTGTTTTTTAAAGACATCTCGCGTAATTTGTTCAACAGTCTGTTAGGTGCGGCAGCCGGTGTGATGTTGGCCGCTACCGCTTTTTCATTACTGGTACCAGGCATTGCTTACGGTAACGTCATCTGGCCTAGCCATGGTATTTATATCGTTGCCATCGGCATGTTAATAGGCGCAGCCTTCTTACATTTTGCCGACCGCCAATTGCCGCATGTGCATTTTGATGCCTTACCCGATGAGCAACTCACTTCATTAAAGAAAGTCTGGTTGTTTATTATCGCTATCACCATTCATAACTTTCCTGAAGGTCTGTCTGTCGGTGTTAGTTTCGGTGCTGGTGATCTAAAAAATGGCCTAGTATTAGCGATTGCTATCGCCTTACAAAATATTCCAGAAGGCTTAGCCGTTGCCCTGCCCTTAGTAGGCTTAGGCTATAACAAATGGAAAGCCATCGGTATCGCCACCTTAACCGGCTTAGTTGAACCCATAGGCGGTTTATTAGGCGTCACTATGGTGAGTTTGTTTCAATCTATTTTACCGCTGGCAATGGGCTTTGCCGCAGGCGCTATGCTGTTTGTTATCAGTGAAGAAATCATCCCAGAAACTCACGCTAATGGCCGCTCACGCTATGCCACTTTTGCTTTATTAGCGGGTTTTATCATCATGATGATCTTAGATAATATGCTGAGTTAGCAAGTAGCCGCGATGTAACGCAGTGGAATCGAGGAAATCATTGCCAAAAAACCTCGATTCCGTGTTACTCCATCGAGGCTACTTGCTACTTGCT
>CAIVYW010000597.1 GCA_903910205.1 uncultured Methylococcaceae bacterium
AATGTCGTAGCAGGCTTACTCGCTTATTCCTATCAGGAAAAGCGTCCCTCACTTAATATTAGAGTAGATGACCTTCTTCTCTTGCTTTGCTGTGAGTGACTCTTATCCCGAACTCAGGTTAACTAGTACCGGTCGGGGTTTGCAATCCCGATCGAAACATTTAGATGCACCCAAACTGCGTTATATAACCAAAAGTAGGCCTATTTCTTCGGTGATCTTTCAAAGATAATGGCAATATCAAACGTTTGAGACGCGGTTATAAATCCCGTATCGCGAGTGGCTATGGTGCGAAAGCTTGTGATATTGCTGGATATCATGTGTTGTGGCGCGATAACTTGAACGACTGGGATGTTATCCCATCATGGTTCGGTTTTGTTGCCAATCTTTTACCCAATCGGGTAGTTTGTCTGCTGGCATCGGTCTTGCTATCGCATAACCTTGCGCTAAGTCACAACCTAGTTCTAACAAGCGTTCGCAATGAGCAAGTGATTCTACGCCTTCTGCGATCACTTTATGATGAAAGGCTCTAGCAAGTCCGATAACACCTTCTATAATGGAAAGGTCTTCTAAGTCGGTCAACATGTCGCGTACAAAACTCTGGTCAATCTTCAGCATATTGACCGGTAATCGCCTCAAGTAAGTCAGTGAGGAATAACCTGTGCCAAAATCATCAAGGGAAAAATGTACCCCGATGTCACAGCAAGCCTGCATGATATTTGAGGCATTGTTAATGTCTTCCAAGGCTGAAGATTCCAATATTTCTAGTTCAATTTGCCTAGGCGAAATATTTGGATAAGCGCTAAAGCGTTCAGATAGATTTCGTACAAAGCACTCTTGCTGTAAATGATGCGCACCAATGTTGACGCTGATCGGCAGTGTAAAGCATTGTTGTTGCCAGTCAGCCAACTGGGCGAAGGTCGTGTCTATGACCCATTCACCGAGTTCTATGTCGTAAGGATGATTTTCGATGAGTGGCAAAAAGGTGGCAGGAAGTAATAAGCCTAACTTCGGATGTTGCCAGCGTATCAGTGCTTCAGCACCGATCACTTCACCGGTTTTTATATTGACCTTGGGTTGGTAGTGCAGTACAAACTCACCGTTATCAATAGCGCAGCGGATGCCTATTAGTTTTTCCTGCTCAGTTTTAAGTGCCGCGCTCTTAATTAGATCAAAGTATAGGTAGCGATTTTTGCCCGATTGTTTGGCAGCATACATGGCTTGATCGGCATGGCGTAACAATTTATCGGCATCACTCTCATCCTTAGGATAGAGGGTCACGCCTATACTAGCAGAGACCTGTAATACCTTGTCATTGATTATTACAGGGTCAGCGGCTGCTCGCAACAGGCGATCTAGTAACGGTTCACAATCTTGCTGATCGTCTAAATTGACTAATATGGCCACAAATTCGTCGCCACCGATACGAGCCAAGGTGTCAATTTCTCGTAGTACATCCCGCATGCGTTGGGCGACAGTAATCAACAGAATATCTCCTAGCGCATGTCCATAATGGTCGTTGACGGCTTTGAAACCATCTAAATCGAGATAGACTATGGCTATTAAATCACCTTGGCGTTGCGCATAACAGATTGCTTGTTCTAGCCGGTCGGCTAACAGTAAGCGGTTGGGCAAGCCGGTAAGGGCATCGAAATGGGCGATATGCTCAAGTTGCTGTTGATGGGTTTTCGTAGCCGTAATATCAGAGAATAAGGCGACATAATTTTGTATTTGACCCGTCGCATTAGGCACTGCACTGATGTTGATCATAATGGCATAGTCATCGCCATTTTTGTGTCTATCCCATAATTCCCCGTACCAGTGCTGTTTGATATTCAGATCTTGCCACATTCTTTTATAAAACTCGGAGTCCTGGCGGCCAGATTTGAGGAATGAGGGGTTTTTACCTATAGTCTCTGCACGAGAATAGCCACTGATGTAGGTAAAAGAATTGTTAACATCAATAATAGTGCCGGCAGGGTCTGTGATGATAATGCCTTCCCTAGAGTGCGTAAATACGCTGGCGGCGAGTTTTAAGCGATTTTCTGTGACTTTGCGTACAGTGACATCTTCAATGATTCCGCGTAGGCGTAAGTTTTGATCTTTAGTATCACAGTAATATTCACCAATGACTGAAGTCCAGTGGATGCTAGTATCAGGCCAAAGCACACGATATTCACACATATAACGATCTTGTTCTGATTGGCTGCGCTTAAGCTCTGCTTCGAGCCTAGGCAGATCGTCTGGATGCACACGACGAGCAAAGTCATGGTAGTCGCCGCTGAACTCACCAGGGCTGTAGCCCCATATTTCCTGAGTGCGTTCAGATGCGATGATTTGATTAGTAAGAATACTTTTGTCAAAAACACCTAGTTTTGCCGCATTAATGGCGAGCCTGAGTCGCTCCTCGCTTTGTTTTAAGGTCTGTTCGTTAAGATATTTTTCTGTGACATCCTGTACGGTGCCGACCATACGCAAGGCATGGCCCTTGGCATCTTGTAGCAGTTCGCCATGACGACTCAGATAACGGATACTACCATCAGGCAAACTGTGCCTAATCACTAATTCTTTTGGGTAGTCGTCCTTGTTTGTGTTCGTGATCTGCGCGAGCAAAGCCGAGCGATCATCTTCATGAACCAGCGCTATGATGGACTCTGGTGTAGGAATAAAGCTATCTGCTGATACGCCGTATAATCGATAAGTCTCTTCAGACCACACCAGTGGATTAATAAAGTCATAACTCCAACTGCCGATATGGGAAATGCGTTGAGAATCTGACAATAAGCGTTCACTTTCGCTCAGTAACTTTGCAGTATATTCACGTTCTTTAGCTAATATCAGTTGTTGTTGGGCATCATTCAAGTCGGATTTTAGAATCAGATTATCTAAGGCGAAAGCAATATCAGCCTGCATTTGTGAGAGTAGTTGTATTTGTTTCTGGTCGAAATAGTCTTTTTCACTGGCATACAAAGATAAGACACCAATGGTGATATTGTTTTCTGTGATGGCGATACTAGCGCATGAAAGTAAGCCATGTTGACTCGCTTTTTCATGCAGGAATTGGATTTCTGTTGCGTCCAAAAAATCATTATAAACACAGTAATTACCTGTGCGGATGGCGGTCACGCTAGGTGCTTTTGCGTCTGATTGATTATGGATGTTTAAGGGTAAGCCCTCAAGATAGCGAGTTTCGCCTGCAGCTGAATGGACGTCGATGATGCCAGTATCCGGGTTAACTAGGCCCACCCAAGCCAAGCGAAAGCGGCCTTGTTGCACAGCAATCTGGCAAAATGTTTTAAATAGTGCGTTGCGATCTTTAGTGTGGATGATGGTCATAGCGATGGCATTAGTCATCGCATAGAGTCGATTAAGGCGCTGTATTTTTTGCTCAGCTTTTTTGCGAGCACTGATATCGTTAATGATGACACTTAGCCCTAGGATGCCTGAAAGTTCGACTGGACTCCAAGATAGCGAGACAGTCAACGACTGTCCTTTTGAATTGTTCAGCTTTATTTCATCGTTATTATTCTGATGAGTCTTAAGGTTTTTTAAGCGCTCAGCGACTAGTGCTCTGTCTTGGATCGTCACATAATCGCTAAACTGCGCTCCAATCAGTTTTTCTAAGGGTGTTTGTAGTAGTGTTGCTAGCTGTTGATTACTATAAAAAATCTGTCCGCTGCTGATTAGAAAGGCAGCGCCTTCTTGCATGGTTTCTACCATGATACGGTAAGGATGTTCAGTGCCTGTTAAGCTGAACACTTGATTGCCGTCTGGTGTAGAAATGACTAAGGCGTCTACTTCGCCATTTTGAATGGCGGTCAGCGTATCTTCAGCCTCAGAAAGGCGACGCTGTAAGCTTTGGTTCTCGTTTAATAGTTTTTCTAAGGATAGCTTTTCGATGGCCATAGCGCGATTATTCTGTAGGTTGAGCAGGCTTTTTGATGATCTCCAGGCCAGCAAGAATCTTATCTGTTTGTGACAAGTCACCAATGAACTTACGCAGCGGCAGCGGTAATTCTTTGACTAGCGTTGGCGCAGCAACGATCTGGCCTTGTTTGGCGAAAATAGGTTGCTGATAAATATCGATGATTTCTAGTTCATAGCGCCCTAGTAAATGAGTCTCACAAATTTGTTTCACATTATCGATAGCGCGTTGCGAATTAGGGGTCAATCCTGCCACAAAAAGCCTGAGTATATAGTGTTCATGTTCATGTTCTTTTTTTGCAGGGCCTGTTCAAAGGCTTCAGTGGAGCTTTGAACGGGTGACTTTGATTTATCGGTATCCTTAGTCATGATCAGATTCTCGCCTGTTTTTATGGTGTAGTGGTCTTATATCTAAACCGACCAGTACGCGTTCGGTATTGGAAAGATCGCCGATAATTTTCTTAATCGGTTCGGGGAGTTTTCGTACCAAAGTGGGCAAAGCCAAAATTTGGTCATCTTTGGCCAAGGTGGGGTTTATTAACAAATCGACTACTTCAATCTCATAGTTGCCTTGCAAATGCTCCTCGCAGAGTTTTGTTAAATTGGCAAAGGCGTGCAGAGCTTTGGGTGTTTGTCCTGCGACATAAAGTCTGAGTAACCATCTGTCTTCAGGGCTTGCGGGGCTGTCATCTAGATGTGTCATTTAGACGCTCCTAGTTCGTTGTTTTTAATAGTAGAC
>CAIVYW010000598.1 GCA_903910205.1 uncultured Methylococcaceae bacterium
GATAACGTACTTAATAAACAGTATGAAGAAGTTTATGGTTATGGAACTTCAAGTGTTGCAGGATACGGTGGTGTTAAACTAAGCTACTAAAACTATTTATACTTAATTAATTATGATGGGTAGGAAGTATTTCTTTCTATCCATTATAATAACTAACAATCCCTATATTCTTTAAAGAGCAAACAATGAACTTACAAACATGGCTACAAGCCAAATATTTACCTATCTCGCTTATTGCCCTGATGATTATGACGCGATTTGAACATTTTGGCGGTGCACTACATCTTCCTGATGCCTCTTTAGCGGTGTTCTTTTTTGCAGGCTTTTATCGTAAAAAGGCGTTATTAGTGTTTCTATTAGCCTTAGCTGCTTTAATTGATGTAGTGGCTATTCAAAATGGTACTAGCAGTTACTGTATCTCACCGGCTTATGTTTTTTTAATACCCACTTATAGTGTTATGTTTCTTGCTGGCTATTATTGTGCCAAGTTTAAATCCTTAAGCTTAAGCTCATTAAGCCTACAACTTAGCACAGTATTTTTAGCTGCCAGTGTTGCCTTTGGTATTTCAAATTACAGTTTTTATTTGTTAGCCGGTCGATTTGATGACTTAAGTTTAAGCCAATACGCGGAGCGCGTTGCTCAGTTTTACACACCTTATGTTGGCTCTGTAATGCTCTATGCAACGTTTATCTATGCTGTAATGCTGTTAGTTAAAGCTCTGCCAGCGTTGAAGGTTAATCAAAAATCTGCCTGAGTTAATGTTGTTGCTGTGTCGTGTAATAGAGTCATCATAAAATTGTCTAGCTTGACAACCACACATTTCTAACGTAATTTAATTAAAAACTTACAAGCTGACCGGATAACCGGAAGCCAGTGTGCCTTAGGGCCACTGGCTTTTTTTTGGCCAAAATTTCACTAATGGCACTATTGGCTGTCGTTAAAGTTTATAGGCTCAGAGGTATATCAAAGTAGCTCAAACTTATAGCATAGGTACTACTACGAATTGTGCAAACACCTTAAGACTTATATCTTACTTAGCAATAAATCCTATGACGATTAAATATAGTGGAAATTGGATAACTCATAGAAACCAAGGACGTGTGCTTTTTATGAAAACCTCTCGCCTGATGTGGGCAGCATGAATAATTTTAGCTTTCAAGCCATCAAGCAAGATTTTGGCATCGATGAACTGGTCATCAAATTACGTGAGTTGCGCGAACAATCTTTAGACATCAGGCAGCGCCGCGATAGTCCACCGAAACTGCCTACACGTAAAGAATTGCAAGTGATTATTGACGGACTAGCTGCTGTGCTGTTTCCTAATCGCTTGGGTTCGCCTGATTTAAATGATGAAGGTATCGATTATTTTGTTGGGCTTACGCTAGATACGCTGTGCCGTGAACTCTACAAACAAATCCGTAGAGAGCTGCAGTTTGTGTCTGGTCATGCAGCCCTAGATGATGGTGCTTACGAGCAATCTGTAACGATTATCCGTGAATTTGTATCACGCTTGCCAGAAATCAGGGCGTTGTTAGATACCGATATTCAGGCTGCTTATGAAGGTGATCCAGCTGCACGTAGCCCTGATGAAGTGCTGGTTTGCTATCCGGGTATTACGGCCATTTTGCATCACCGCTTTGCACATATCCTTTATCAACTGGGTGCGCCCCTGGTAGCTCGCATGATTTCTGAGCTGGCACATTCTGCTACCGGTATTGATATTCATCCGGGCGCACAAATCGATCAGAGTTTTTTTATAGATCATGGTACGGGTGTGGTCATTGGTGAAACTGCCATCATTGGTAAACGTGTTCGAGTCTATCAGGCTGTTACGCTGGGTGCGAAACGTTTTCAGAAAGACGATAACGGCTTCTTAGTAAAAGGTAATGCCAGACATCCTATTGTTGAAGATGATGTCGTCATTTATGC
>CAIVYW010000599.1 GCA_903910205.1 uncultured Methylococcaceae bacterium
TACCAGCACCGCAATCCCTAATAATCACCCTACAGGTCTATCCGCCGCGTGGTTTGTCGCCCAAAGCGCCTTTCCCAAAGCAGAACTCAGGCGCGTCACCACACCTGCCGGTGATACCGGCATCTATAGGATTAACATCAGGCCAACTGGCGAAGTTAATCACCGACACCCCTATACCACGGTTTGGGTAGAGCGTTGGAGCGGACAGATCAAAGAAGTACGAACTCCTAATACCTTCTCTACTGGCGAAGCGTTTACCACCTGGGTCTGGCCTTTGCATACTGGAGAAGCCTTAAGCGCCACAGGCCGTTTAGCATGGTTTTTTAGCGGTATCAGTTTATTCATGCTGTATGTGAGTGGCTTACTACGCTGGCTGTGTAAAATCGACAAAGTAAAAGATCGAGCCGTTAATCTTGCTGCCATTAAGCCTAAGCTCCTACGGCTTAAAACACTACTATTAGAACTGATTGCGCTAGCAATAAAACATGCCCCCAAAGTTTACGCACACATTAGGGATTGGATCAGTAAGGCAATAGATCAGAGGCGTAAATAAACTTTATTTCAGACAGATGTCTGTTAATCTTCTTTTATAATCTTTGCTATACTACTGACAACTTAAAACTAGCTGGGGGTTTTTATGGCAACAATAACATTTGATACATTGAAATTTGCCAATACTCTCAAAGAAGCTGGAGTACCATCCGCTCAAGCAGAAGCCGAGGCCACTGTGCTTTCAGAAGTATTGGAAGTTAATCTTAAGGAGCTTGTTACTAAGGAAGATTTGAGACATGAAGTGGATCTCCTACGCCGAGACATGCATGACATGGAGCAACGCCTAATTATCAAATTAGGTGCTTTAATGACCGTTTCAATTGGCATTGTTGCTGCGCTGGTTAAGCTGCTTTAATACTAAACATGACCACTAGGTTGGGTTGCGAAAAGACGCAACCCAACCTACAATTCACCCTATACCCAAAAACGCCTTAACTTTTGCAATACGGCATAACAAGGCAAACTCAATCACTAATATAATAATCAACGACAAGCCTAACAAAGGCAACAAGGTGCCTAAAGCGACAATCACCAAACCTAATAGTAACGGTAACTTCTGATCTCTAGGTGCCTTAGGTGCACCTAAGCTATCGACGGGTTTGCGTGACCACCACATAACTACCCCACTTACAGTTATCAACAGTATGCCCAGCGCCGTCAACAAACCTAGCAACTGATTAACCCAGCCAAATAGCTGGCCCTCATGCACCGAAATACCAATACCGATAAACTTATCCAGCAAAGGTTTAGATGAGAAATCTTTGCGCTCAATAATCTCACCGTTACTAGCATCGAGTTTAAGATTAACGCGTAACATGCGATTTTGACTATCTGAACGCGCCGACCAAGTCCCGTTGCTTTTATTTGGCGGTGAAATCAATACCGGCGGCACTAAGTTTTGTAAAGCCACAATATCGACCAGCTTATCTATTTGCTCATAACCAGCCTGGCTATGCGCCATGCCGCGATGAAACTCATGCTCATCAACCACAGGATTGTTAGTGGCCAAACGCAAAGCCTGTTCTGAAGACGGGCCAGTCGTCCAATCTTGCTTAACTACGGTGGCTACACCGATTTGGCGAACTTCCTTTAACATACCGCCCCACGATTTCGCCCACGGCAAACCCGAGATCAGCAAAAACAAGATGAAGAACGACACCCATAAACCGGTGACCGAATGGATGTCGCGCCAAAAAGTGCGTCCATCTTGGTTTAAACGTGGATAAACGATACCCGCCAAACCCGAAACATTGCGTGGCCACCATAAATACAAACCGGTGATGATCAGCACGATCATCCATGAAGCGGCCAACTCCACCAACATCGAACCTCTATCACCCAATAATAAGCTACCATGCAATTTATGCACTAACTCCATTAAGCGTTCATCTTCAGGCTGTACCTTCAAGATTTCTAAGGTCTGTGGATTAATATAAACGCGCGTTAATTCTTTGCCTTTACCCACCAAGATACGCACGGCAGACTCTGCGTTATCAGGCAGTATATAAGCATTTAATACAGCACCGGGCACAGCTGCCAAAGCGGCTGTGACTTGTGCTTTAGCCATTGCGCGCTCGCCGGTTATTTCTAAACTGTCAAAGCTACGCTCTTGCCAGCTTTCAACTTGGGGTTTAAATAAATAAAGGCCACCTGTGCTTGCCAACCAAATAGCAAAAGGTATACAAAACAAACCCGCATAAAAATGCCAGCGCCATACCGAGGCATAGCTGAGTTGTCGTTTTATTAAGGGCTTTTGTACAGGCGTATGAAATTTGATAGTCATGATAGATGTCGATTTGATTAATATTTTCTGCCACTAAGGACATGCCCTGCGCGCTTGAATGGAGTGCATTGAGCACCGA
>CAIVYW010000600.1 GCA_903910205.1 uncultured Methylococcaceae bacterium
AAAGATAGCAATAAATCAATATCGGCATCGGGTTCGATATGGCCTACTAATAAATCATCGTCAGCAATAGCAATTATGTTTAGCATGTTTTAATGTAAGCCTTTAAACAAACCTAATCAGACAAAATAACTCAGCAACTATCGTGCAGTTGGGTGCGGCTATCAGCTTAATAAGGGACACTACGACAAAATGTCGGGTACGCTATCGCTAACCCGAGCTACACCCTCCACATTAATCCGCCCTACGGCCGTAAGTTGCTAGCCAGGGAATTTAAACACGATAGCATCCGGAACTGCTTTTTCAGAGTCTGCATTAAATCGATCCATCATTTCAAGCCAAGTGGTTTTAATCAGTTCTACTTCAGAGATATACTCCGCTGGGTCACGGATGCGGAAAACTTAAACACATAAAACCCTTGCAATATATGGCATTAACCACTTTTAAGAATCCGAAATTGTGATCGAGCGGTGTATAAGTATTTATTGTGAGTTATTAGATGGACACTTATAACGCTTACTGAAGTCGGCTGATTTATGTATACCAATCCTCAATAATCAAGACATTATCTGGAACTAAGCTAAATGCTTTATCGTGGGTGACAAGTATTGTATTGGTAGCTACTGCATGGGCGGCGATCATCATATCTAGTGCTCCAAGAGTAACACCTGCAGCGGTGCAGGATGCCCGAAAATCACCATAAACGGTGGCTGTTTGTTCATCCCAAGGCAATATCTCAACACGAAATAGAAACTCCCGAATAAGTTTTGCAAGGTTGGCAGGGCGCCCCTTTCGCGCTAAACCATATAAAAGTTCGCCTTGTGTAATTGCAGATATGGTAATACTGTCTATAGGCACAGACAACAGTCGGTTACGAATCTCTGGGTGGTGATTTTTAATAATGTAACTGGCAATATTTGTATCCAGCATATAACGCTTCAAAACAAATCTCTCTCTTGATTCGGCTGGTCTTCACGATCTGCCATGAAATCAGCAGAAATCTTTGTGTGATCAGCAAGTTCAAAAAACTCTGTCCAGGATGTCGGTTTGGGCGACAATATAACTTCGCCAGTCACAGGATCACGCCTAATAAACACTTCAACTCCTGGAAAACGAAACTCTTTTGGAATCCGAAGTGCTTGGCTTCTTCCTGTGGCAAATAGTTTGGCAGTAGAGCGCATAGTTATCTCCTATTAAATAGATATATGGACGGATAAAGTATATATCGCACTACGATATATATCAATGATACACATCACATTAAGACAATAGCTAAGCAATAGAAGACTGAACACGATTTATAATACGCTGTTAGCCTAACCTACTTGGCTGAAAAAATCGTTAATCAGCCCATAAAAAATATTAAAGCAGGATGCATCATTGCTCCGAAACCTCGCAGCATTGCATTTCATCGAGGCTACTAGCTGGACAATTAGAAGGTCTTAAGAACAGACCTTCTGCCATAATACTGGTGGTCGAAAAAAATGAGGCCGAACAAATCGTCACTGTCGCACCCATCACTCATACCCCTCCGCAAAATCCCAATGCCGGCATTGAAATCCCACCTAAGGTAAAACAACATTTAGGTTTAGATGGCGAACGCTCTTGGATAATTCTGGATGATTTTAATCAATTTCAATGGCCTGGTTATGATTTACGACCTATTCCCAAAACAGTCGATAAATACGACTACGGTTTTTTGCCCCCCGCTTTATACCAACAAATCACACAAAGAATTATCGTATTACACCAAAATCCTTTAAAACCAACTCCACGTGATTAAAATCCGTAAATCATAGAGTTTTTCGACAGCAAAGCGCCGCACACACGCAAGATCGAAAACAATAGAAAAAATCTCACGAAGAAAAACCCAGGTGAGAGCTAGTTTGTACTAAAAACCTGATAAAGAAACGATGGTAATCCTTGAAACACAAACAAAAAAAGGCAGTCAAAAAAATTCGTAGGATGGGTAGAGCGATAGCGAAACCCATCAGCATGGTGAAATAACAAAAGCCATTAATCACATTGGAGGTTTATGATGGGTTTCGGCTATCGCCTCTACCCATCTTACGAGTTAATCCACCGTACGGCCGTAAGTTGCTAGCTAGGGAATGTAAACACGACAGAATCCGGAACGTCTTTTTCAGAGTCTGCATTAAATCGATCCATCATTTCTTGCCAAGTAGTTTTAGTCAGTGCTACTTCAGAGATTTCATCAAACCATTCGTCGAATAATTGTCCCCCTGCGTTAAAGGCATTACTAATAGTTCTAATCGAAGGGTCAGTCTCTTGAAAACCAATAAAATAACACCATCTAATATTACCATCATAATCAAGAGTTATTGACCCTCCACGATAAAATGCATTGATATGGTTAAACAACACTGCGCAATCAATAAACTTTTGTGGTAAGGCATTAAATGGCGCATAAAAGTAAAACTTTAACAGATCCAGTTTTTCATCCGTTTCTATAAATATTTCAACAGATTGATCTTTTATGATGTATCTGAAGTTTACGCTTGAAGTTTCATTTTCTTCATCAAGAATAATTTCCTCATCCCATTCCCTTTCATTAAGCCATTCTTGTACTTTATCTGCTAATCTCATCTACAATTACTCATTTTTTTAACCCTCGGTTCGGTCATTTTTATAACAACATGATTATTAAGGGTTAATTTTGGCTGTTTTGCTAAAAAACAACATGACACCCTATTGGAACCCATTGAATCTATTGAACTTTAAAAAAAATGAGCG
>CAIVYW010000601.1 GCA_903910205.1 uncultured Methylococcaceae bacterium
CCATGCAGTTTAATAGTCTAGAATATTATAGTAATCAGTAAGGACTCACAAATGAATTATTCCTTGTTACAAATAATCAGAGCCTTTATTTTTTCTGATATGAAAGAGATTAATTCCATTTATATAGTCAAGTTATCCGAAGCGCTTAAATTCTATGGTTTTTTTGAAATTATTGTTTGGTGAGACATGCTAAATTACGATCCAATAGCACTTGATTCTGATTCAAATCAAGCTCAAGAGACCGTCAAATTATTGACTTTATCGGCAGTTCAGGTCGACGTTATTTTGCAAGAAAGTGATTTATCTGTAAATACGCTGACTGAATCGTTCACAGATATTATTAAAAATATGCAGATGATTAATAGCCATTTGCTGTCTCTAGAGGCTTCTGATCCGAGGAGTGAAGCCTTGGCTTGCTGCTTAGAAACAAAAGAAAAAATTCAAACGGCCATTATTGCTTTTCAGTTTTATGATCGTATGCAGCAATGTTTACAGCATGTTACTTCTAATTTGAGAGGCTTATCAAAATTAGTTGAAAGTCCAGACAAAGCTTTTAATCCTAGTGAATGGCAGGAACTTCAGAGTCAGATACGATCAAGATATACTATGGAATCTGAGAAAGTGATGTTTGATACCATTTTACAAGGAAAATCTATTGATGAAGCTATTGCTGCTAAAAATGCCTGTCAAGTTAGCTATTCTGATAATGTAGAATTATTTTAAGCGTCTACATTTCTATAGTTTTTAAATATTCAGTATTAATATTTGCCAGCATTGGCACCCGATATCAAAATCAAGTTATAAGCTTGATTCAAAATTCCTGCAGTACCAGTTAAAACACTCAATAATCATCCGTAAAGATTACTCATACCTTGCCCCCTCCGACCCACTCACAACAATGCACGACCAACCCTCTGCTAATCAAGTGAAATCTTCCGCAGGTTGCGCTGCTTATTTTTGATTTATCGTCAATATTTCGATGATAGGCTATTAAAATAAACCTTAATTCAATTCTAGAAAACCACTTCACTTTAACGATATCAATTATATTTTATATCTAGCTATCACCTTGCTACTACTAAAGACAAAAATCAATGAAGTTACTGAAAAATAAGAGAATAATTGCAATACTTAGTCATTTAATTAACATCGCTAAGACTAAGAATGAGGTATACTTTCTGCCTGTTATTTGTTGCCATTTTTAATTCTACAACTAAGTGCCCTAGTAGAAACGAACTACGCGACGGTTAAAAATATATTGATTAATATTGCGCTCTAAACTAAGTGATTTGACATTAAGACTTTCGCTTATTAATTCTTATTGAAACTTTTACATATGGTTTTTAAGGTAAATAAATTATGCCTACTAGCAATAGTAATAAAAATAACTTATTCAATGAACCGCTAATATCGAATGAACCTATGCACCCACAAAACAACGCTAATGAAGATACACAAGAAGTAGAGAATAAAAGCGGATATGAATTCTTTGATATCGACAACGTTGGCAGTAATGAAATTAAAGAATTGGTGGACTTATTAATAAGCGAACAAGATTGTGATCCATGCACTACGACAGATAAAGACAGCAATTCAGTTATTGAACTTGATGCAATCTTAAATATTCAAAATGTCGTTAATTTATACGAGCGACTCAAGAAATCTTATGCTGAAAATAATGCAATTGAAATCAATGCTTCTCAGGTCAACTCTATAGATACTGCGACCTTACAATTACTTTTTGCATTAAAAAGAGATGCTATCAAAAATCAAAAACAAGTCATCTTTACTAAGCCTTCCCTGAAGTTTTTAGAATCGGCAAGATTACTTGGCTTATTGGATGAATTAGAAATCCAAGCCTGAAACAGTGTTATTTATACTATTCATGGACGATAAAGCAATAGACGAACTGGATGTAATACACACAGGAAAAGTAATTGACCATGAATAATATTGTTATCAAAGTGAGTA
>CAIVYW010000602.1 GCA_903910205.1 uncultured Methylococcaceae bacterium
CTTTTCTTTGGATACTTTCTAAAGGCTGCGCAAAAGAAAGTATCTCGCCTTCGGGTGCGAAAACCCGATTCAAATAATTGTCGCGATAGCGATCTCATTATTTGTTTTTAACATTAGAATGGTTATGTAACATAAGTAGGCTATTACGATGCTAAAATAAGAACTTACGGTATTAGACCGACTTTTTAGAGTCACAACACCATGCTAGATATATTACAAATTCCCGTGTTAAACGATAACTACATCTATATGCTGCATGATAGCGTTAGCTTAGAAACCGCCGTCATTGATCCGGCCTTGGAACTACCCGTATTGGCTGTGTTGGCCGAGAAGGGCTGGCAACTGAGCTTTATTTTAAATACTCATCATCATTGGGATCATGTAGGTGCTAATTTAGCCTTAAAGCAACAAACTGGCTGTCAGATTATCGCGGCGGCATCTGATCGAGAGCGTATTCCGGGTATTGATGTTGCTGTGGGGCAGGGTGATGTCTTTGCCTTAGGTCAGCATCAAGCTCAGGTCATAGCGACCCCAGGTCATACCAGTGGTCATGTGGTGTATTATTTTGCGGAGGATCAAGCCTTGTTTTGTGGCGATACTTTGTTTGTGATGGGTTGTGGTCGCTTATTTGAAGGTACGCCTGGGCAAATGTATGCGTCTTTACAGACCTTGAAAGCATTGCCATTATCAACACGGGTGTACTGTACCCATGAATATACCTTGGCTAATGCTGAGTTTGCCTTAAGCGTAGAGCCGGATAATAGTGATTTACAACAAAAGTTGCAGGTGGTTACAGAGCTGAGAGCTGCAAAAAAAGCGACAGTACCTACTACGATAGCTGAAGAAATAGCCACTAATCCATTCTTTAGAGTTGACTGTATCAGCATACAAAAAGAGCTGGGTTTAGTGGGTGCTGCACCTGAAATTGTATTTGCAGCTTTAAGACGACGTAAAGATGACTATTGATGGGGTTATGATTCCCACGTAGAACGTGCTTCCATTAAGTTAAGATGGAGTAAAACAGCTTTAGCTGTTTTACAAAGCAATAGCTAAAGCTCAGCACTCCAAGCTCGTAGGCTGGATAAGCAAAGCGCATCCGGCATCAACGGTGGATGCGCTTTGCTTATCCACCCTACAAAACTACAAAACCGCTCTTGTACAACTACTATTACTTTGAACACCGAAGGGACAGGTCGCGACCTATCCCTACATGCCTAATAATTGTTATCGTTTCCACGTCCTGCATCACTGACTTTACGCTTTAGGGCGCATATGTGGAAATAACAAGACATCACGAATAGAGGGCGCATCGGTAAATAACATCACTAAACGATCTATGCCTATGCCTTCGCCAGCAGTCGGTGGCATACCATGTTCTAAGGCGATAATATAATCGGCATCAAAGTGCATGGCCTCATCATCACCGGCTTCTTTTTCTTCAACTTGTTTTTGAAAGCGAGCGGCTTGATCTTCGGCATCATTTAATTCAGTAAAGCCGTTGGCGATTTCTCTACCACCCACAAAAAACTCAAAGCGATCGGTGACGTGGGGGTTGTCGTCATTGCGTCTTGCTAATGGCGATACTTCAACAGGATACGCAGTAATGAAGGTAGGATTCATCAAGCGGCTTTCTACGGTTTTCTCAAAAATCTCAATTTGTATCTTACCCAAACCGTAACCGTCTTTAACAGGAATCTTTAGGTTTTGGGCAACGTTAAGAGCGGCCTCACGACTATCAAGATCAATCGCGGTTAAGTCAGGATTAAAGTGCAGAATAGATTCAACGACGGTCATGCGATCAAAGGGTTTGCCAAAGTCATAGGTTTCACCTTGATAAGTCACTTCTGTTTTACCCATTACTTCTAAAGCAATGCCGCGTAACATGGCTTCGGTTAAATCCATTAAGTCATGATATTCAGCATAAGCCTGATAAAATTCCAGCATAGTGAATTCTGGATTATGGCGCGTGGATAAACCTTCGTTACGAAAGTTACGGTTGATTTCAAAGACGCGTTCAAAGCCGCCCACGACTAAGCGTTTTAAATACAGTTCAGGCGCTATGCGCAAAAACATATCCATATCTAGGGCATTATGATGCGTGGTAAAAGGTCGTGCGGTCGCTCCACCAGGGATGACTTGCATCATAGGGGTTTCAACTTCCAAGAACTGACGTTCAATTAGAAATTGGCGTATATAAGCGACTATTTTGGAGCGGATTAAGAAGGTGTCACGCGATTGCTCGCTCATAATTAAATCTAAATAACGCTGACGGTATTTGATTTCTTGATCGGCAAGACCATGAAACTTTTCAGGTAAGGGTCTTAAGGCTTTGGTTAATAAACGGATATCATCGACCTTTACACTTAATTCGCCGGTTTGGGTGACAAAGAGCACGCCTTCTGCTCCGACAATGTCACCAATATCCCACTTTTTAAACTGCTCGTTATAAAAGCCTTCGGGTAGGGTATCTCTAGTCACATAAAGCTGAATCTTACCGGACATATCTTGGATATGAGCAAAGCTGGCTTTACCCATCACTCTGCGAGTCATGATTCTGCCTGCTAGTTTGACGCGCACGGGTTCGGCTTCTAAGTCTTCTTTAGTTTTTTCGCCGTATTCAGCTAGCAATTCTCCCGCAACTACATTGCGGCGAAAGTCGGTAGGAAAGGCGATGCCACCGTTTTCACGTAGTTCATTTAATTTGCTACGGCGTTGTTTGATTTGTTCTTGTTCGTCTTGTTGTATGTCTGACATGGGATTTAAATGTTAAGTTATAAAAACGCGGAGTACGCTAGGGAAAGGGTTAATAGTATCGGAATACTGTTTTATTTTAAGGGCTTAGGGGTAGGGTTTTGTCGGCCGTTGTGGTGTTGAGAGTATTGTCTCCAAGTAACTTCCAGTCTATCCGATAAAGGTACATGTCTTCAATATAAACCCCGCCTAGCGTATTCTTGCCAAGTCTATTTTTTCCAAGTATAGAGTTTCCCAAGACACTGCGTTTTATTGCCTTAACAATGCGATTATCGGTATTGCTGACACTAATGTCGTGCAATGCAATCACCTCTTCATCGGGTTTTGCAGACTCATTAATATCATTAATACGTCGGTAATAGTTTCTAGGGCCTTCACTTTCAACGAGTGGTGAAACTATCGTCAATTTCCAGTTTTTATCTTCGGCATCTAATAGCCAAAAAGCGGCTTGTACTTTTGCAGCCGATTCATCTAACCGTTTTATTAAAGACTCACCCGCTAACAGCATTTGGTCAGAAAACCATTGGGTCATAAATATTTCTTTAGCCACGGCAGTATTCCTGATTCATTATCGGTCATTGCAGTAAAAAAATCATGCGCCTCTTGTTTTGTAATGGCGAATTTATAACGAGACTCCTCTGACCATTCAATAACAATTGCCCAGTTTAATTTAAATTCTTTACTTTGTTTTTCTTGTTCGGTTAGTTTTTGCTTTAAACCAGCTGTAATCAGAAGATTAGCAAGATTGTGTGTGTAACTATCATTGGCAAGTTTTTTGTCTGGAAAATCAAATTCTTTAACTTGTTTGGCAATACAGGCTTTCAATGTACATTCCAGTGCATAGCCGGCCAAGTAGTAAGCGCCCTGATAACAATCAGCAGTTAAAAGAATTTTTGCTTCTTTAATCCTGATAGCGGCTAAATTTTCTAGTTCCGTTTTATTCATGATGGCAGCTTACTACAAACCACTCTTTAAACTTGCTTCAATAAACTGATCCAAATCACCATCTAACACCGCTTGAGTATTGCCTGTTTCTACGCCGGTGCGTAAATCCTTGATGCGTGATTGATCTAGCACATAAGAACGGATTTGACTGCCCCAGCCTATGTCTGATTTGGTATCTTCTAAGGCTTGAGCCGATTCGCTGCGTTTACGCATTTCCAATTCATACAGCTTGGCTTTTAATTGCTTCATTGCCGTCGCTCGATTTTTATGTTGAGAACGATCGCTTTGGCATTGTACGACGATGCCGGTTGGATTATGAGTCATACGTACCGCAGATTCAGTTTTATTGACATGCTGCCCACCCGCGCCACTGGCACGGTATACATCGATGCGTATATCGGCGGGGTTAATGTCAATATCAATATCGTCATCAATTTCTGGGGAGACAAACACTGAGGCAAAGGAGGTATGTCTACGATTTCCAGAGTCAAAGGGGGATTTTCTGACTAGCCTATGCACGCCGGTTTCCGTACGCAGCCAACCAAAGGCGTATTCACCTTCAAAGCGAATAGTGGCACTTTTAATGCCGGCGACATCGCCTTGTGATTCTTCAATGAGTTCAGTTTTAAAGCCTTTGCGCTCACCCCAACGTAAAAACATACGTTCGATGATGGAAGCCCAATCTTGCGCTTCGGTACCGCCTGAGCCAGATTGTATATCCAAGAAGGCGTTGTTAGGATCCATTTCACCAGAGAACATACGTCGAAATTCAAGATCAGCGACTCTTTTTTCAAAATGCGCTAAATCATCGATCACGGTTTCTACGGTTTCTTCGTCATCTTCTTCTATGGCCATAGCCAAGAGTTCTTCTGCATCTGCCAAACCACGTTCTAGGTCATTAATGGTGTTAACAATGACTTCCAGTTGTCCGCGCTCTTTACCTAAGGTTTGTGCTAATTCGGGATTATCCCAAATTTTAGGGTTTTCTAGTTCTCGTAAAACTTCGACTAAGCGTTCATTCTTAATATCAAAGTCAAAGATACCCCCTAAGGGAATCGCCACGACTTTTTAAGTCGGCTATTTTATTTCTAATCGGATTTATTTCTTGCATGGTGTAGCGTTTAACCTATGACAGTCGATAGCCAATGCCAGAGTGCATTGGTTAATGAAAACTTTAAAAAGGCTTGATTATAAACTATAAGCAGCTTGCATTCATGCAGAATATAGTGGCTTAGAATTCAGCATAAGCCTTTAAGCGATACTTTGTTGAATTCGGGACTTTTAAAAATTGAACCTTATAAAATGTTTTCGGGTTGGTTGTTTTACGTAGTATTGATGGGTAGGGGGAGTCAATTTACTGCGCTTTGGACCTTCCTTTAGACTACCAAGCTAAGACTTAAGTTGGTTGCCGCTGGAATCAAGGTCACATGGTGGCGAAAAAATAGTATAAAAAAATATAACTATCTATATTTAGTTGGATAATAGCTTGGCATTGCCATCCTTGGCTGCTGGATTCCAGAGTTCCATGCTGGAAAAACGACTTGTGTAGATGCCTATGCCTTTTTCAAAGGGCGAGGTGAATACTTAACTTCAATTTTAAACCGTCATTAATTAAATCACATTATTATGGAAAAAATAAAAGTTCTTTTTGTTTGTATGGGCAATATTTGCAGGTCACCCACTGCTGAAGGCGTTTTTGTTAAGTTGATTAAAGACAGGGCACTGGAATCCTCTTTTTTAGTCGATTCGGCCGGTACCCATGCCTATCATGAAGGCGAGATGCCTGATTCACGCTCACAACAAGCCGCCTTGTTACGTGATGTAAAATTGGCGCATATACGCGCTAGAAAAGTCGTGATGGGCGATTTTGAGGATTTTGACTTTTTGTTGGCGATGGATGATGATAATTATGCCTTGCTAATGAATGCGTGTCCTGAGCAATATAAAACAAAGATTCACTATTTTCTTGATTATGCGCCTCATCTTAAGGTCCGTGAGGTACCTGACCCTTATTATGGTGGTGTCTATGGCTTCGAGAAGGTATTAGATTTAATCGAGGAAGCGTCGGTGGGTTTTTTAGATAGCTTAAAAACGACAAAACTTCAAATCAACAGCTAATTTAAGGTGAGAATGTGGCGATAATATCGAATACCGTAGGCTATATGGATGGGGATGTGTTGTTGGAAGCTTTTTTTGCTTTTGATGATGCTCTAGTAGGGCGAAGACCGGCGGTTTTAATCAATCATACGTGGGTGGGTAGAGATGATTTTGTTGCCGAAAAAGCCATAAAACTGGCTGAGTTGGGTTACGTGGGCTTTGCCGTTGATATGTATGGTAAGGGAGTTCTGGGCTCTAGTCCTGAACAAAACGCAGCGTTGATGAGGCCCTTTATGGAGGATCGACTGTTGTTGCAAAAGCGCATGCAGGCCGCATTGTATGCGGTGAAGTTATTGCCTTGGGTTGATGATCATAACGTTGCTGCTATCGGTTTTTGCTTCGGTGGATTGTGTGTTTTAGATTTGGCAAGATCTGGTAGTGATGTAAAGGGCGTGGTGAGTTTTCATGGCCTATTAGGTGCGCCAACTAATGTTCTGGATAAGCCAATTAAAGCCAAAGTGTTGGCCCTGCATGGTCATGATGATCCCATGGCTACGCCCGATCAAGTCATCGCTTTTGAGCAGGAAATGACTTTGGCGGGTGTGGATTGGCAGTTACAGTGTTATGGTCATACCGCGCATGCTTTTACTAATCCTTTAGCGAATGATCCTGAAAATGGCATGGTTTATCGTGCAGAAGCTGATAGTCGCTCATGGCAGGCTATGAAAAATTTCTTATCAGAAGTTTTTGCTTAAACATTAAAGCATCAAGGCTTCTACTATTTGTTATAATATCTCGTTGTTTAAAGTCATAGGGCGCACTTATTGCATGGAATGAGAATGGTGCGCTTATATGTTAGTTAAGAAATCATACCGATGACTTATTTTCGGTACACTGTTTATCTAGGGATCAATGTCAAACTTCGCTAAAGAAATTATACCTGTTAATCTCGAAGACGAGATGAAGCAGTCCTATCTCGATTACGCCATGAGCGTTATTGTAGGCCGAGCTCTTCCTGATGTCAGAGATGGCCTGAAGCCAGTGCATCGTCGCGTCTTATACGCGATGAGTGAATTGGGTAATGATTGGAATAAACCCTATAAAAAATCGGCGCGTATCGTCGGTGATGTTATCGGTAAATATCATCCTCATGGCGATACTGCGGTGTATGACACCATGGTTCGTATGGCGCAACCTTTTTCCATGCGTTATATGTTGGTCGACGGGCAAGGTAACTTTGGTTCGGTTGATGGTGATCCACCCGCAGCGATGCGTTATACAGAAGTCCGTATGGCGAAGATTGCTCACGAATTGTTGGCGGATCTTGATAAAGAAACCGTTAATTTCATTCCTAATTACGACGAATCAGAAA
Organism: uncultured Methylococcaceae bacterium; assembly: GCA_903910205.1. Classification (GTDB taxonomy): domain Bacteria; phylum Pseudomonadota; class Gammaproteobacteria; order Methylococcales; family Methylomonadaceae; genus Methylobacter_C. The sequence goes on from CAIVYW010000602.1 coordinate 7,166, forward strand.
TACAACCCGAAGTATTGCCTACCCGAGTCCCTAATTTATTAGTGAACGGTTCTTCTGGTATTGCTGTGGGGATGGCGACTAATATTCCTCCGCATAATATGACGGAAGTGGTGAGCGCTTGTTTGGCCATGATCGACAATCCTGATATCACTATTCCTGAGTTAATGGACTATATACCAGGCCCTGATTTTCCTACAGCGGGATTTATTAATGGCGCGGCAGGTATTTACAATGCCTATACCACTGGGCGGGGTAAGATTTATTTGCGGGCTAGATGTCACTTTGAAGATATAGGTGATAGTAGTCGACAATCGATAGTGACTACTGAATTGCCTTATCAGGTCAACAAGGCACGTTTGCTTGAGAAAATTGCTGAGTTAGTTAAAGACGGTAAGCTTGAAGGCATTTCTGGCTTACGTGATGAGTCTGATAAAGACGGCATGCGCATGGTGATTGAATTACGTCGCGGTGAAGTGCCTGAAGTCGTATTGAATAATCTCTATAAGCAGACTCAATTCCAGACCGTTTTCGGTATTAATATGGTGGCTTTGCTGGACGGTCGTCCGCATTGTATGAGTTTGCTGGATATACTCGGCGCGTTTATTAACCATAGACGCGAAATTGTGACTCGCAGAACCATTTATCTGCTACGTCGCGCCCGTGAAAGAGCGCATATCTTAGAAGGTCTTGCGGTTGCTTTAGCTAATATCGATGAGATGATTGCGCTAATTAAAGCCGCGAGCAATCCTTCGGAAGCTAAAGAAAGCTTATTGACAAAAACTTGGGACGCTGGAGTAGTTTCCACGCTTTTGGAGCGTGCTGAGGCGAGTCGCTCAAGACCCGAAGATTTAGGAGTTGAGTTTGGTATTTTCGAAGGTATTTATCGCCTTTCTGAAACGCAGGCACAAGCGATACTTGATTTACGTCTGCATCGCTTAACGGGTTTAGAGCAAGATAAAATCGTCAATGAATATCGCCAGCTATTGGAACAAATTGATGAGCATTTATTTGTATTAAGTAGTGATACTCGGTTGATGGAAATTATCAGAGAAGAGCTGGTTGCTATTAAAGATCAGTATTCTGATGCGCGTCGTACCGAAATTATCCAAAACCAACTGGATTTATCAGAGCAAGATTTAATTACTGAAGAAGATATGGTGGTGACCATGTCTCATGAAGGGTACGTTAAGTCTCAGCCCTTGAGCGATTACAAGGCGCAACGACGCGGTGGACGCGGTAAGTCAGCGACAGCCACTAAAGAATTAGATTATGTTGATAAGCTGATTGTTGCTAATACCCATGATACGATTTTATGCTTCTCTTCGCGCGGTAAAGTCTATTGGATGAAGGTCTATCAATTACCTGTGGCCAGTCGTGCTGCGCGTGGTAAGCCTTTTGTTAATTTATTACCGCTAGAACAGGGTGAAAAAATTAACGCGATCTTGCCTATACGTGAATTCACTGAAAATAAATTTATTTTTATGGCCACTTCAGCGGGTACTGTTAAAAAGACGCCATTAACCGAGTTTGAACGTCAACGTGCTACTGGTAAAATCGCCATCGACTTAAGAGAGGATGATACCTTAGTGGGTGTTGCCGTCACTGACGGTCAGCAAAATGTCTTATTGTTCGGCAGTACCGGTAAAGCTGTGTGCTTTAACGAAGCCGATGTGCGCTCTATGGGTAGAACGGCTTCTGGTGTGCGTGGTATGCGCTTGCAACCAGGCCAAAAAATTATTTCCTTGATTATTGCAACCGAAGGTACGGTGCTGAATATTACCGAAAACGGTTATGGCAAGCGTACTAAGTTGGAAGAGTTTACCTGCCATAAACGCGGCGGACAGGGCTTGATTGCCATACAAACTTCGGAACGTAATGGTTCGGTGGTCGGTGCGGTATTAGTTAATGATAACGATGAAATCATGTTGATTACCGATGGCGGTACCTTGGTACGCACGCGTGTTGATGGTATTTCAGTCGTTGGACGTAATACGCAAGGCGTCACTATTATTCGTTTAGGTAAAAATGAAAAAGTGATCGGAGTTGATCGAATTGAAGGTTTGGCGGGTATTGACGATGAAGAAGATAGCGATTTTGATGCGGCATTAGGCGCTGATGAAGTGCTCATTGATGAGACTGATTTGCCCTCTACTGTAGAAGATGAGCTAGAGTAAGATGAAGGTGAAGGTGAAGGTGAAGGTGAAGGGTAATCTGTTATGGTTAGGTAAGATGCAATGATACCGTCCTACTTTATATAGGGTAAGACGCAATAATAAACCCCCCACTTTTATAGGATGTGCTGAACGGCAGTGAAGCGCATTATTTCCGATAGAGCGATGCGCTTCACTATCGTTTTGCACATCCTATAGGGGTATTTTATTTTTTGCGAGTTACCTTAGTAATAACGTAATCCAACAGTTACAAATAGTTAGCGTTGTCGGAATATGTTGAATTAACTTGATCGTATTTTTTTCGGTATTTGTGAGCACTCAACGGTTATAATGGCTCGCAAAAATACCTTGCCTATATGGCTGCACGGCTAAAGAATTCCATTTTAAAGTTTAACTACGAGAAAATTATGTCCAGAGTATTTAATTTTAGTGCCGGTCCATCTGCATTCCCAGAATCAGTGTTATTGCAAGCGCAACAAGACATGTTGGAATGGCGCAATAGCGGCATGTCAGTGATGGAAATGAGCCATAGAGGTAAACATTTCTCTATCATTGCTGAAGAGCTAGAAAGTGATTTACGCAGCTTGATGGCGATACCTGATAATTATAAGGTGTTGTTTTTGCAAGGCGGTGCCTCAGCACAGTTTTCTTTTATACCGCAAAACCTTTTAAACGGTAAAACTAAAGCTTGTTATATTAAAACCGGTGCTTGGTCTGAAAAGGCGGTTAAAGACGCGCAAAGTTACTGTGATGTATTAGTTAGTGCTAGCGCTGAAGACACTAAATTTACGAGTATTCCTGACGCATCGACTTGGGAGTTGGATGCCCAAGCGGCTTATTTACATTACACGTCTAACGAAACCATACATGGCGTGGAATTTCAAAACATTCCTGATGCTAAGGGCTTAACCTTAGTTTCAGATATGTCGTCAAATATTTTATCGCGCCATATTGACGTTAGTCAGTATGGTTTGATTTATGCGGGAACTCAAAAAAATATGGGCCCTGCTGGTGTAACCGTGGTGATCGTCAGAGACGACTTGATCGGACATGCCGGTAAAACAGTACCTTCGGTATTTAACTACGCTGAGCAAGCTAAGAATCAGTCCATGTTAAATACACCGGCTACCTATAACTGGTATTTGGTTGGCTTAGTATTGAAATGGTTAAAGGCACAAGGTGGTGTTGCAGCGATTGAACAACATAATATTGCTAAAGCCACTAAGCTTTATCAGGCTATTGATCAATCAGCATTGTATTCAAATCCCGTTGATGTGGCAGTGCGTTCACGTATGAATGTACCTTTTATTATAGCCGATGAGAGTTTGGATAAGCCGTTCTTGGTGGCAGCCGAAGCTCAAGGTTTGTTTGAATTAAAAGGCCATCGTTCAGTGGGCGGTATGCGGGCAAGTATTTACAATGCCATGTCAGAAGCGGGTGTACAAGCTTTGATAGATTTTATGGCTGAATTTGAACGCACTCATTAATCGAAACGTATCAATATAGAGCCGCAGCCATGCCATCAGTGACCCCACTTTCTGAATTAAGAAACAAAATCGATGCAATTGATGAAAAGATTTTGCAGTTGATTAATCAGCGTGCATCTTGCGCCATAGAGGTTGCCAAAACCAAAATGGCTCAAGGTGAACAAGGTACTTTTTATCGCCCAGATCGTGAGTCTTTAGTTTTAAGACGCATTATGGATATGAATCAGGGGCCGATCTCTGATGTGGCAGCGGCAGGTTTTTTTAGAGAATTGATGTCGGCTTGTTTGGCATTAGAAAAGCCGATGGATGTGGCGTTTCTAGGGCCTGAGGGGACTTTTACTCAGCAAGCCGTTTTTAAACACTTTGGCCATGCCGTTAAAGCGATACCGGCTGCTACCATTAACGAGATATTTAATGCCGTGGAGTCTGAGCACTGTCAATTTGGTGTAGTTCCCGTTGAAAACTCGACTGAGGGTGTGATTAGTTATACCTTGGATCGTTTTTTGACCTCACCGCTAAAAATATGTGGTGAAGTTGAGATTAGGGTGCATCAAAATTTAATGGGGCATGCCAGTAGTCTGGCCGAAATAACAGAAGTCTATTCTCATCAGCAATCATTGGCTCAATGTAGACAATGGTTAGATAAGCATCTACCACATGCTAGGTTAACGGCCGTTAATAGTAATGCTGAGGCTGCGCGATTAGCATTAGATAATAAACAGAGTGCTGCCATCGCAGGAAAGGTTGCCGCTGAAGTTTATAATTTAGCCATTATTGCTAAAAACATTGAAGATGAGCCTAATAACACCACGCGGTTTATTATTATTGGCCAACAATTATCGTCGCCTACCGGCAATGATAAAACATCATTAGTTGTTTCTACGGGCAATCAGCCGGGTGCCTTGTATAAGATTCTTGAGCCTTTCGCAAAATTTGGTATAGGGATGGTTCAAATTGAATCTAGACCTTCGCGTCAAGGCTTATGGGATTATGTTTTTTTTATTGATGTAGAAGGTCATAGTGATGATAGTCTTATTGCTCAGGCTTTAGATAGCGTAAAAGAAAATGTCAAGATGTTTAAGTTGTTAGGATCTTATCCTAAAGCAGTGCTCTAAGCGACTGGTCGTGCGATACAACTATTAAATTCTATTAATTAAAATCATGAACAATTCCGATAAAATTTATACGCTTGCCGTAGCGGGTGTGCAGCGCCTAATTCCTTATAAAGCCGGTAAGCCGATTGAAGAGCTAGAACGAGAGTTGGGGCTAACTCAAATTATTAAGCTGGCTTCTAATGAAAATCCCTTAGGCCCAGGAAAAAAAGCATTGGAAGCTATTGCCTCTGCGTTACCTGAATTAGCGCTGTATCCTGATGGCAGTGGTTTTTTATTAAAGCAGGCTTTGGCCGATAAATATGGGCTAGATGATAGCCAAATTACCTTAGGTAATGGTTCTAATGAAATATTAGAGTTGGTAGCAAGGGCATTTTTAACACCAGAACATGACGCTGTTTTTTCGCAACATGCTTTTGCGGTATATCCTATCGTAACTCAAGCAGTAGGTGCTACCTCAGTAGTGGTGCCGGCATTAAATTATGGTCATGATTTGGATGCCATGCTGTTGGCGGTTACTGAAAAAACTCGTTTGGTATTTATTGCTAATCCTAATAATCCAACGGGGACTTTACTGAGTCAAAGTAGTTTAGCGCAATTTATAAATGCCCTGCCTGATAGCTGTGTGTGTGTGTTGGATGAGGCTTATTTTGAATTTGTTAATGATGTAGAGGCTATCGACTCTATAGCTTGGCTAAACGATCATCCTAATTTATTGATCACACGTACTTTTTCTAAAGCTTATGGCTTGGCTGGCTTGCGTATTGGTTACGGCTTATCTAGCCCTCAAATGGCCGATATTCTTAATCGTGTGCGTCAACCCTTTAACAATAATAGTTTAGCGTTGGTAGCAGCATTAGCCGCATTAAGTGATGATGAGCATTTACAACAAACTATTAGCGTTAATACGCAAGGGATGCAGCAATTAGTTGAGGGTTTTAAAGACTTAAGTTTAGAGTGGCTGCCATCAGCAGGGAATTTTGTTTTGGTAGATTTGAAGCAAGCAGGCTTGCCAATTTATGAAGCGTTGCTACGCAAGGGCGTTATTGTCAGGCCGGTAGGTGTGTATGAATTACCTAATCATTTGCGTATTAGTATAGGCACAAAAATAGAGAATCAGGTGTTTCTTGAGGCATTAACCGATATTTTGGCCGATGTTCGATAAGCTTTGTATTATTGGTGTTGGCTTAATGGGCGGGTCTATCGCTCGTGCTGCCAGATTAAAAGGTTTAAGTAAAAGCATCGTGGGTTATGGTCGTTTACAGGACCTACAAAATTTAGAGACCGCAAAGCGTTTAGGTGTTATAGATGACTATACTTTGCACATAGACCTCGCAGTACAAGATGCAGATTGTGTTGTTATTGCTACGCCGGTTGAGTCTATTGAAAGCATATTGACATTGTTGAAGCCGATTTGGTCAGATCACACCGTCTATACGGATGTCGGCAGTACTAAAGGCAGTGTCGTTGCCGCAGCGCAGCGAGTTTTTGGTGTAATACCCCATAATTTTGTATTGGCTCATCCTATCGCCGGTGCCGAGCAAAGTGGCGTTGAGGCGGCTGTTGACGATTTGTTTGTCAATAAGCGCTTGATTATTTCACCACTCAGTCATACTCGCAAAGAGGCACTGCAACAAATCCAATGCTTCTGGGAGCGTTGTGGTTCTGAAGTCTCTATGATGGAGGTGCATCATCATGATGCAATATTAGCAGCAACCAGTCATTTGCCTCATGTGCTGGCTTTTGCCTTAGTGGATATGCTGGGTCATCAAGATGAGCAAAGTGAAATTTTTAATTATGCGGCTGGTGGCTTTAGAGACTTTACGCGCATCGCTTCTAGTGACCCTACGATGTGGCGAGATATTTGTTTAGCGAATAAAAATGAAATAATTCCCTTGCTAGAGCAGACCAAATCACAACTCGATAAAATACAGTGCCTGTTGGAAAATAATGAAGGCCAACAGCTTTTTGAAATCTTTGCGTATGCCAACATAGCGAGGCAACGCTTTCTTAATCAGTTTGAAGGTAATATGACTAAAACAATTACATTTAAAGTTCAGCCAGGCGGATTGTTGCAAGGCGAAGCACGAGTGCCAGGTGACAAGTCCATGTCGCATCGTTCCATTATGCTAGGTTCATTGGCTGACGGTGTTACCCACGTAAAAGGCTTTTTAGAGGCCGAAGATGCATTGGCGACCTTGCAAGCTTTTCGCGATATGGGTGTTGAAATCGAAGGCCCTGTTGATGGTTGTTTGACCATTCATGGCGTCGGTAAGCACGGCTTGAAAGCACCGAAAAATGATTTGTATCTTGGTAATTCAGGAACTTCAATGCGTTTGTTGAGTGGCTTGTTGGCGGGCCAGTCTTTTGACTCTGTGTTGACCGGTGATAAATCTTTATCTGGCAGACCAATGAAGCGGGTGACTGAGCCTTTAGCGTTAATGGGAGCGGATATAAAAGCAACTGAAAAAGGCACTGCGCCACTGTATATTACAGGCAAGGCCGGTCAGTTGCACGGTATCGATTATGCAATGCCTATGGCGAGTGCGCAGGTAAAATCTTGTTTGTTGTTGGCAGGCATGTATGCGGATGGCGAAACTAGTGTGACTGAGCCTGCGCCTACTCGTGACCATACCGAACGTATGTTGTCAGGTTTTTCTTATCCTGTTAAACAACAAGGCAGTAAAGTCACTATTACAGCCGATGGTAAGTTAACAGCGGCTGATATTGATGTGCCTAGCGATATTTCCTCGGCGGCATTCTTTTTGGTAGGCGCATCGATTGCGCCGGGTTCTGATTTATTGTTAAAGCATGTAGGTATCAATCCTACCCGTACGGGTGTGATTGATATTTTGCGCTTAATGGGAGCAAACATTGAAGTGCTCAATGAGCGTGTGGTTGGAGGTGAGCCAGTCGCTGACCTTCATGTGGTCTATAGTCCGTTAACAGGTATCGATATTCCTGAAGCATTAGTGCCGTTAGCTATTGACGAATTCCCCGTATTATTTGTTGCCGCAGCTTGTGCAAAAGGACAAACTCGCTTAAGCGGTGCAGAAGAGCTGAGAGTGAAAGAGTCAGACCGAATTCAGGTTATGGCAGATGGCTTGCAAATCTTAGGTGTGGACGCGCAGCCGACTGAGGATGGTATGGTTATTCAGGGCGGCGCTATAGGTGGTGGTGTTGTAACGTCACATGGCGATCATCGTATTGCTATGGCGTTTTCAATTGCTGGATTGCGAGCCGATGCACCTATCACTATTTTAGATTGTGCCAATGTTAATACCTCTTTCCCTGAGTTTAAAGATTTGGTTCATCGCTTAGGTTTGGCGTTGGTTTGTGAGGAATCTTGATGCTTGCACCTATTTTGACCATAGATGGCCCTAGTGGGGCTGGTAAAGGCACTGTCAGTCGCTTAGTGGCAAAAAAACTAGGCTGGCATTATTTGGATAGCGGCTCTATTTATAGGTCAGTGGCTATTGCGATTCAAAATGCCTCGGTTGATTTAGCTAATACCAGTGATATTGTTAAAATAACGCAAGCTATGGTGTTAGAGTTCGAATGCGCTGATGCTTTAATTGTTAAACTTAATGGCATAGATATTACTGATCAATTAGGACTTGAAAGCACGGGTAATATAGCCTCTCAAGTTGCTGCTATACCTGAAGTTAGAGCCATATTATTGCAGAAGCAGAAAGATTTTAGACAGCTGCCAGGCTTGGTTGCTGATGGTCGAGATATGGGCACAGTTGTTTTTCCAGATGCTGAAAATAAGGTGTTTTTGACAGCTAGCGCTGAAAAAAGAGCAGAAAGAAGATATAAACAGTTGATAGAAAAAGAAATTGATGCTAATCTTGCGAAAATAAAAAGTGATATCGAAGCTCGTGATCGCCGCGATATGGATCGTGAAATCGCTCCATTAGCTATGGCGAGTGATGCTCTTTACATAGATTCTTCTGATATGACTATTAATTCTGTCGTTGAAGAAGTATTAAACTTAATCCGTTAAGGATTTTTCGTATGGCTGCACTATTGTGTGTAGTTTTTTTTAACTTTGATAAAGAAAAGGTTTGTTTGAGTTTCGACAAGCTTGGGAAATAATAAAATGAGCGAAAGCTTTGCTGCATTACTAGAAGAAAGTTTAACCAGAACCAAGATGAGTCCTGGTGCCATGTTGATCGGTACAGTCATTGATATAGAAAATGATATGGTTATCGTTAGTACGCATTCTAAATCTGAAGGCGTAATTCCTAAATGGCAATTTTTAAACAATGATGGCGAATTGGAAGTCTCAATTGGCGATGAAGTTGAAGTTGCTTTGGATTTATTCGAAGATGGTTTAGGTGCTACCCTTCTTTCTAGAGATAAAGCGAAGAAAAACAAAGCATGGTTCGAACTTGAAACTGCTTTTGAAAAAGAAGCTACTATTATCGGTCGAATTACTGGCAAAGTACGTGGCGGTTTCACTGTATCGGTTGGCGCATTGCGTGCCTTCTTGCCAGGTTCTTTAGTTGACGTTCGTCCTATTAGAGATACGACTTTCTTAGAAAATCGTGATCTTGAATTCAAAGTTATTAAAATAGATCAAAAACGTAATAACGTTGTTCTATCTCGTCGTGCAGTTGTAGAAAAAGAATACAGCGCAGAAAGAGAAGAATTACTGAAAACACTGGAAGAAGGTGCGGTTGTAACCGGTGTTGTTAAAAATCTTACTGATTACGGCGCATTCATTGATTTGGGTGGTATTGACGGTCTGTTACATATTACTGATATGGCATGGAGACGCGTACGTCATCCATCTGAGTGTGTTGAAATCGGTCAAGAAATTAAAGTTAAGGTCTTGAAATACGATAAAGATAAAAACCGTGTTTCCTTAGGCATGAAACAAATGGGTGAAGATCCATGGCAAAATATTGCTCGTAGATACCCTGCCGGTACTCGTGTATTCGGTAAAGTAAATAATTTAACCGACTATGGTTGTTTTGTTGAAATTGAAGAGGGTGTAGAAGGTTTGGTTCACGTTTCTGAAATGGATTGGACCAACAAAAATGTTAATCCATCTAAGTTAGTTCAATTAGGTGATGACGTTGAAGTAATGGTTATAGAAATTGATGAAGAGCGTCGTCGTATTTCTTTAGGTATGAAGCAGTGCAAAACTAATCCATGGGATGAATTTGCAGCAACTCATAACAAAGGCGATAAAATCTCTGGAAAAATAAAATCAATTACTGATTTCGGTATTTTCATCGGCTTAGACGGTGGTATTGATGGTCTAGTCCATATGTCTGATATTTCTTGGGCAGATGATGGCGAAACATCGGTTCGTGAGTTTAAGAAAGGTGATGAATTAGAAACTGTTATTTTAGCAGTAGATTCTGAGCGTGAGCGTATCTCCCTAGGTATTAAACAACTAGAACAAGATCCTTTCCAAAACTTCTTAGCCACTAATGAAAAAGGTAGCTTAGTAAAAGGTACTATTAAAGAAGTTGATGCTAAAGGCGCCATTATTTTATTAGCTGATAATGTAGAAGGTTATTTACGCGCCTCTGAAATTCAACGTGATCGCGTTGAAGATGCTCGTACTTTACTGAAAGAAGGCGACGTTCTTGAAGCTAAATTTATCGGTGTAGATAAGAAGAGCAAGTCAATTTCTTTGTCAATTAAAGCAAAAGATCAAGACGAAGAAACACATACCATTAAGGATCATACTCAGCAATCAGCTGGAACACCTACAATGGCTGACCTCTTTAAGCAGTTAGAAAAATAAATTAATCAAGTAATAAGGAGGTTCTGCTTCATTGCAGAACCTTTTGCTTTTTTGTAGGATAATATGTGACAAAATCAGAGTTAATTGAATCGCTTGCTAAAAAAAAATCCTATCTTGCATTGAAAGATGTTGAGTTAGCTGTAAAGTGTGTGATTGAAAAAATGAATCAGGCATTATCTTCTGGTGAAAGGATTGAAATTAGGGGGTTTGGTAGTTTTTCTTTACATAAACGTCCACCTAGAACCGGTCGCAATCCAAAAACAGGTGAGTCTGTGGACTTGGCTGAGAAATATGTTCCACATTTTAAACCTGGTAAAGAATTGCGTGATCGCGTAGATTCAGCCAGCGATAAATATGAAATAGCCGATTAAGTTTAACTAACCTAACAACATTGCTTATGGTGCTTGCTTAGGCTCTATAAGCAATGTTGTTAGATTGTTTTTGTTTGTTATTTTTGTAAAGCTTGTAAATTCCCTATAAGGCTCGTTTGGTAGGGCAGACAATAACGGTCTGCGCATGTACATTTTTGTTAGTCGTTACCCCTCTGTCTAATTACCCTAAGATACAATTGACGTATCTGCCAAAATAATATCACCCAGTTCTCATCGTAAAATTAGCTATCAACTTAAAGCGGGGCGGTTTAGCTTAATCATTCACTTTTAGACAAGACTCTGCTAAGCGCAGACAAAGGGCGAAGGGTTAAAGCCTAGTATCGGTCACGCCTTAAATTGCTAGCCTCTTAGGCTTAATCTTTCGCCTTGAGCCTTTCGTCTGCGCTCAAGCTGTCTCGCCTAAGTTGGTAGCCAACTTTAACAAAAGAAGCAACGTGTTTGGCTCTGCTAACTCCTTTGCTATTGTAATAAAACAGTGAAATTTGTTTTAAATAAACCTATCGTATTGATTCAACGGTAGCAGTATTAATATAAAAAATATCACATTGGCGAGTATTCGAGATGATAATAACTATCCTGAGTATGTTTTCGTATTCGTGTCACCTAATCTTGGCCAAGCGGTTAGTACCGCTTTAACAACGGTTGCTAAGGGAATAGCAAAGAAAACTCCCCAGAACCCCCAAACGCCTCCAAAAAATAAAATAGCCACGATAATGGCAATTGCGTGTAAGTTTACGGCTTCAGAAAATAATACCGGCACTAGGACAACGCCGTCTAATGCCTGAATAATTGAATAAGCAATGACAAGGTACATAAATTGATCGCCGCTTAAGCCCCATTGAAAATAAGCAACTCCGAGTACAGGAAAGGTAATAAGTGTTGCACCTATGTAAGGAATGATGACTTGTATGCCCATTAGCACAGCTAATAACATGGCGTAATTTAAGCCAATACCTGCAAAGGTCGCAAAACTGACAAACCAAAGAATAAATATTTCAGAAAATTTACCGCGTACATAATTACCAATTTGCGTATCGACTTCTTTCCATACGCGTACCGTTAAATGTCTCTGCTTAGGCATAAACTGTAAAAACCAGTCAATTAATAGCGCTTTATCCTTTAAAAAGAAAAATATCATCATAGGTACTAAAAACAAATAAATCATTGCGCTAACGATGCCTACGACAGAGGCGGCAGATAATGAAAGTACATTTTGACCATAAGTTAATAATTCCTGTTGAACAGAAAAAGTCATTTGTTGAATTTTATTTTCTGAAATTAACTTAGGATATAGTTCTGGCAAGCGCAAAACTAAGGCTTGAGTTCGGTTGATAATTTCTGGGATATTTTGAATAAGATCAACAGTTTGTTGTGAAACTAATGGCATTAAATAAAATAATAAAAAGCCTAAGCAAGTCATAAAGCAAGAAAACACCAAGTACACCGCCGTGATACGAGTTAATCCTAACTTAATAATTTTTCCTACTAGACCTTCTAGCAAATAAGCTAGGACGATAGAGGCAAAAACAGGCATTAATAAGTCAGATAAGCTATAAATTAGAACAAAACTGACTAATAAAATAATAGCTAGATAAACAGCTTGTGCATTGGGTAGTATGCGATTTAAAGACTCAGAAAAAAAACGTAAGTTTAAAGAAGAGGATTGAATTGTCATTATAAGATGATTATGTGGGTGTTTTTTTATGGATATTCTACCGTTAAAAACAGGTTTTTAGTTATGAAGTTTTTATTTGCAATAATAGTCAGGTAAAATACTCAGCTGCATTAGAACAGAGGAGTAGCTTGTGCAAATAGATGTGTTTAATGGCGATGCGGATGGCATTTGTGCACTGATACAA
>CAIVYW010000603.1 GCA_903910205.1 uncultured Methylococcaceae bacterium
AGGTCAAGTGTTGATTGCATGACATTCGGCAACATTTCGTTATCTTGTTGATAAACAACATTTAATTCATCAAGAATATCTTGAGTTGTCTCAACAAGCTTTGCCCCTTCTCGAATCAAGGCATTACATCCCCTTGCCAATGGATTATGAATAGACCCCGGTATGGCAAATACCTCACGATTTTGTTCTAAGGCCATTTTAGCGGTAATTAATGAACCACTTTGTATCGCAGCCTCAACGACCAATAGACCTTGACACAAGCCACTAATAATACGATTACGTCTAGGAAAGTGATTAGATTTGGCCGTAGTGCCCGGAGGAAATTCTGAAACCATCAAGCCCGTCTCAACAATTTCAATCGCCAAATCTTTATGTCTAGCAGGATAAACACGATCCAAACCCGTTCCGGCAACGGCAATAGTATAACCTTGCGCCGCTAATGCACCTCGATGACTCGCACCATCAATACCTAAAGCCAAGCCACTGGTAATAACAAAACCGCATTGACAGAGTTGCTTGGCAAAATTGAAAGCTGTTTCTACACCTACCGAAGAAGGATTGCGACTGCCCACTATAGCAATTTGCGGCAAAGCCAATAATTCAGAATGACCGCGTATAAATAATAAGGGCGGCGGATCAGCAATTTCCTTTAACTGCCTAGGATAATGGCTATCATTAAAAGTAATGACCCCATTATTTTCTAACGCCAACCAGTCAAGATCATAAGCTATACTTGCCCAATCCGGATTCTTAATGGCTTCGATAATAGCACTTTTTATACCTAAAGCCGACAATGCAGCGCTTGATTCTGCATATAACTGTTCAGGACTATGGTGTTGCAACAAATTAAGAAACGTTCGAGGGCCCACACCCTGCACACGAGCCAATACTAGCCAATATTTTATATTTTCATCCATCGAGTCTGTGGCGATATTCAAGGCGTCTTAACCTTATCTAATAAATGTATGTTTTGAGTCGCTCTCATGACTAAAGCATAACTCACTCGCTCAAAAGTACGAAAAACCATCAACGTTCCAATTTCCTCATCAGGAAGCTTAATCATATCCTTGTTATTAACCTGATAAAGATCTTTAATACGCTGACCACTTTCAACAATAGTTAAAACGTGTCCTTCAGAAATACCGTCTTCAATGCCTTTGTCAATAGCAACCACACCTAAAGAGCCTACTTGTGAAAGCCCTCCAAAAATCCGAATAATAGTAGCATTTACATTTAGTTGCGGAGGCTTTGGAAAATAATTTAAGGTAAACTCTTCATCCGTCTTAGCCATAACCCAATCACCATGAAGAACCTCACTATTGGATTGAGTAATCATTAATGTCGCTGGATCAGAAAACTGTTGCAATGTGGCATCAGCAATATAGCTCAGATCATAGCCTAAAACGTCTCCATTATCAGGACTGATATAGCTATCGCCCTTGCGATAGATACGATAAGTATGCCGCTCTGGCTCGGTTAAACCATGAACATACAATCTATCACCAACACCGGCAATAAGGTGCTCTTCAGCAATATCAACAACATAAGGCGCTTGGCTTACGTTATTTTCAGACACAACCTTAGAGAGGCTTAAAAATGCGGCTATCTTCTCATAGGGAATTAACGCTATCGCCGGATTAATATCAAGCTCACGAATACAGGGTAATAACTTGCCGTCTTTTGAGATAGGAAACTCAGAGCGCCCATTTTTAACACGCTCATCTTTAATAATACACGTAGACTGAGAGCTATCTTGAACTTGCAGCTTTCTTTCTAACAGCCTAATTTGCGGCCTGCCATTGCTGCTAGTCAAATAAACAATATCACCTGGGTAGATAAGGTTAGGGACTTTAATTTTATCATTAGCCTTCCAAAGCTCAGGCCATTGCCAAGGATGCTTTAAAAACTTCTCTGCAATCCCCCATAGGGTATCATTTTTTATGACGGTATATTGATCTGGGTGACTAGGATTTAAGGGTATTTCATCTGCATAAACGTTAATACCAGTGACAAATACGAGCACTAATCCAAACACTATTCTCTTAGTCATAACGGCTAGCAACTTAAGGCGAGACAGTGTAAATAATACATCGTTCCCACGCTCCGCGTGGGAATGCATCCTGCATCGCTCCAGCGATGCGTGACGCAGAGCGTCACTGGCTGCATTCCCACGCCGGAGCGTGGGAATGATAAGAAAAGCTTCCACTACTATTTTGTCCCGTCTTAAATTGGTAGCCGTCATAACGATTCCTAGGAGGCTTTTAGCCTTAACGATTTAAAGTTTATATGAATTCAGTTAAAATTTCTGTGCGGTATTCGACATTCGAAGAGCAACAATTAGAACATTTTAGAAATCCCATCAACTGGAAACAATCTGATCATGAAGATTATTTTTGCAGGGACCCCAGATTTTGCGGTACCCAGCTTACAAACGCTGCTCGATTCCAAGCATGAAATCTGTGCTATTTACACTCAACCTGATCGACCCGCCGGTAGAGGCCAACAATTACATTGTAGTCCAGTTAAAGCACTCGCATTAACTCACGCTATTCCTGTATTTCAACCGCTCAGTTTTAAAACAGATGAGGATTTACAGCAATTACTTTCGTTCAATGCCGATTTGATGGTGGTCGTTGCCTACGGCATGATCTTAACCCAAGCAGCCTTAGAAGCGCCTAAATTGGGCTGCATTAATGTTCACGGTTCATTATTACCACGCTGGCGCGGAGCTGCGCCTATTCAACGAGCATTAATGGCAGGTGATGCTAAAACTGGCGTTACTATTATGCAAATTGTCCGCAAACTTGATGCCGGCGATATGTTACATAAAGAAGAATACACCATCAATATTAATGATACTGCCAGCGATCTACATGACATACTCGCCACACTAGGTGCTCTAGGCTTAGATAAAGTACTCACACAGATAGACTCTGGGGGCATTCAGGCCAAAGTTCAAGATGAACGATTAGTCACTTATGCAGAAAAATTAACCAAAAGTGAAGCGGTTATAGATTGGCAACAATCCGCTCATGAAATAGCCTTAAAGGTAAGAGGGTTCAATGCTTGGCCTGTCGCACAAACGCGCTATCAAGATAAAGTACTACGCATCTGGAGTAGCGAAGTTATAGAAATGACTGACCAGCATTCGTTAGCATTAAGCCCTGGCACAGTCTGCTGCACCAATAAAACAATGGACGTAGTCACTGGAAAAGGTCTGTTACGCTTACTTGAAATACAACTACCCGGCGGAAAGCGCATGAACATACAGGCGTTCTTGAATGCTCATGCTATGCAGGGCGTAAAATTAGGATAAAGAAAGTGCAGGCATTGTTCCTGAGCTCTACAGCCGGATTCCGCTTACTCTACATCCCAGCCTACTTAATAATGTAGACTGGGATGAGATACAAATCCCAGCAATCGGAGCGTCACTAGTCACAGAGCAAAATACATTAGCTTAGTGATATAGGATATGCCGACGAAGGAAGCGTATCAATTGAGTAATACACTGATGCGCTTCGTTCCTTTGCGCATCCTAATCCTGATTTGTCGCGTATTAAGGATGGTAGTCACACTAATCGATGCGCTTACCAATCATTTCTCCGAGCTTTACAATCTTATCTGCTACAAACTCGCTATCCCACTGCACTTTATTGTTTGCAAATAAAACAATAATAGTAGACCCCATATTAAAACGTCCCATTTCTTCACCGATTTTGAGTGTAGGTGCGTTTTCTTTATAATTCCAAGTTTGCACTGAACTAACACTAGGCGGCGTAACAACGCCATGCCATACTGTTTCAATACTAGACACGAAGATCGCGCCCACCAACACCAAAGCCATAGGTCCTAGCTCAGTATCAAAGATAGCAACAACCCGCTCATTCCTAGCAAATAACCTAGGCACAGAGCGAGTGGTCGCAGTATTAACACTGAATAAGCGACCAGGAATATGTACCATTTCTCGCAACGTACCTGTTAAAGGCATATGCAAACGATGATAATCTTTAGGTGACAGATAAATAGTCGTAAACACGCCATTATTAAAGGCGTTAGCGCGCTGCTCACAACCACCTAGCAAATCTAGTGCGGTATAGCTTTTACCTTTAGCTTGAAATATTTCACCCTCAGAAATAGCGCCTGCTTGGCTAACAGCACCATCGGCAGGACTCGCAATGGCATTAACTTCTGTCGTTAACTGTCTTGCACTGGGTTTTAAATCACGCGTAAAAAAATCATTAAAACTTTTATAGGCATTAATATCTGGCTGTGTAGCCTCATCCATATTAACCCCGTAATACTTGATGATCTGTTTGATAAACAGATTTTTCCAAGCCTTATTTTCACAATGGGTTAACTTACTCATCATTTTAGATAAAGCATGATGCGGTAAAATGTACTGCGGCAATGTCGTTAAAGCGTCTTTAAGAGTCATGAGTAATCAATTAAATAAGTTAAACTTAGCTCTACTCTAAGCGATCACACCGTGGTCTTTGTAGATTGGGCTACGAACCCAAGCTACATTAATTAAAAATTTAATCGCTTTGAATATAGGCAGAAAAGATTATAGATTAAGGCAGATTAACTAACTCTGGAGCCTGCCATTGCTTATCTTTATGTTCAACAA
>CAIVYW010000604.1 GCA_903910205.1 uncultured Methylococcaceae bacterium
ATTAAAAAGAAAGATCCAAAAACCAGCAGTAAATCATCTTGTTGTGCATGGTTTTTCGCGGCATCAAATGCTTGGGCAAAGCCAGTATAGCCGAAAGATACCTGCTTAACCGAGCTACGTGAAAAAAAATCACGCATCATCGCTTCCGTTGCCGCTCTTGGATTTGTTAATGGTGCAAAGAACCAGTCATAAACTACTGGACTCATGATTTCTAGAACAGCCGCTATATCCTTGTCTTTCATCATTGAAAAAACAGCATGTATTCTTTTACCTGGGAAAGTCATGAGCAAATAATCAAGTAATGTTTTAACCGCTTCAGGATTATGGCCTACGTCTAATAACACAGGAATTTTATCATTAATTAATTGAAATCGACCCAGTAATTGACTGTTTTTCACACCAAGTCGAATCGAGTCATGGCTAACAGGTAGTTTTTTTGCCAATAACTCCACTGCTAAAATAGCAGATGAAGCATTTCGATATTGATGCTCACCTTTTAAACCAGGCTCAGGAAGGTCACTAATATGTGTATTTCCATAAAACCAATCCCAAGTTGTTGTTTGTTTTTGGTAATGAAAATCTTTGTTAATGCAAAATAAATGAGCACTTTTGTCAACAGCGCATTGCAGTAAAGATAAGGGCGGGTCACAATCGCCGATAATAGCAGGCGTATTGGCTCGAAAAATACCGGCTTTTTCCTGAGCTATGCTACTTCGGGTTGCACCTAACCAATCTACATGATCAATACCAATACTGCTTATCAATGCGATATCTGGATCAACGATATTAACCGCGTCAAGTCGACCACCTAATCCGACTTCAAGCAATTGTATATCTAATTCTGAGCGTCGAAATATATCGAGTGCGGTCAAAGTACCAAATTCAAAATAGCTTAACGAAGTATCGCCTCGTACGGATTCTATTCTTGCAAAAGCCTGGCAAATTAACTCATCAGATACCGGCTTACCGTCTATTTTTATTCTTTCATTATATTTAAGTATATGGGGAGAACTATATGAGCCTACCCGATAACCTTCAGCTTTATATATATTCTCAAGATAGGCGATACAGGACCCTTTACCATTGGTGCCGGCAACGGTAATAGTTAATGGTTTATTGCCATCGGGGTTAAGTGCTTGATATACACGTGCAGCACGCACCAAACCCAAGTCTATCGCTAAAGGATGTAAGCTTTCCTGCCAATCCAGCCATCCCTTTAACGAATCAAAGTTCATCATAGATCGATTACTGAATTATTCCTGATTAATCGGAGCTTCGACAACTGCTTCAACATCAATATCAGGCTCTACTGAAAGTAACACAGCCGGCATCGATATAGCTGCTGCTTTTCTGCTTGCCATGAGTAATCCCAATAGACTGGCGATTTCATCGCGCATTTCACGCCTATCAATAATCATATCAATGGCGCCATGCTCTTGTAGAAATTCACTACGCTGAAAGCCTTCAGGTAATTTTTCACGCACAGTCTGTTCAATAACTCTAGGGCCTGCAAAACCAATTAAAGCATTAGGTTCGGCAACATTAATATCACCTAGCATCGCTAAACTAGCAGAAACACCACCCATAGTAGGATCCGTCATAAATGAAATATAAGGAATTCCTGTTTGAGATAATCGGGTTAATGCAGCACTGGTTTTCGACATTTGAAACAACGAAAACAA
>CAIVYW010000605.1 GCA_903910205.1 uncultured Methylococcaceae bacterium
ATAAAGCTTTTCTATAGCCGCTGTATCAAGTTGCTCGAAAAGCTCTCTGTAAACAAAGCACTCGTGATCATCTGGAAGCAAATCAAAAATATTGCTGGGAGAGAGCAATGCGGCATTAAGCGCGATAGGCGAGTGTTTGAAAGGAATATTCATCGGTTAGTAATTATTTTAGCGTAGGTGACTATTCTATCATTATTGGCTGGATTATAGGACAGCCTCCTAGCCAGTATAGGTGCTGGGTATTGCAATAGCGCTATGGGCTATCTCAGGCGAGGTATTGGCATAGCCAGGCGGGCTGCTGCGAGTGCCAATGCCTCGCTAGTGATCTGTTTTTATTGGCTAAGTTATCTAGGTTGATGCAACTGATCTTGGCCGATTTTTTTATTGTGTCTATAGGAGTCTATTCTTATGCCCAATCAATCTTATTTTCCCGCCAGCGAAGCGGATCGAGTGCTCTGCTTAACCAATTTGGTTGCCAAGTTATCTGTGCAAGATCCCAATGTCGGACTTAGCACTGCCGAGATCAGCAACGCGGTGGCTGATAGCTTATGTTACATCTGGATCGTTAAAGATTGGAATGGCGCCCATCAACAAAAGGCTCGGGAGACCACTACTTATAAAGCGCTGATCGCTAATGGCACAGGCAGTGATATCGTGCCCTTACTGGCTAGCTTAGTTGTCGACCAAGCGCCAGCTATGCGCATACCCGGCGTCTTGACGCGCATCTCCACGCTAGTGCAGAAGATTAAGCTAAGCCCCAGTTACAAAGACTCTATAGGTCAGGACCTAGGGATCATCGGTGTGCAGGATAATACCGCTCACCTAGTCCCAGAGTTTGCCGCCACTACCGAGCGCGGTAGCGATGGCGAGCGAGTCAAGTTGACCTTTACCAAATACGGCCACGATGGTATGTCTGTAGAGTGCCGCCGTAACGATGGCAGTTGGGAAGTGATAGGTGTCGCCATGCTTAAGCACTAGTACGACGAACGGCCTTTGTTAGTAATCAACAGTACAGAAAGTCGTGCATATCGTTTACGTTGGTGGGATAAAGGAACTACCGACTTAAGGCGGCACAGTTTGAGCACAGAGGAAAGGCTTAGATATCTACACAACTTAATACTAAAAAAATAGCTCTGTAGGGTGAATAAGCGCTAGCGCATCCACCAAGACATAGCATCGTGTGCGACACTCATTGAGTTTGTAGACTAAACGATTTCGATCATACTGCGCTCTCATCGTTACACAAATGTTAAGTAAACCGTCATACCGGCCGGGAAGCCGGTATCCAGCGCCATGGATGGTAATCTGTATACATCCATGTAGCCTAGATTTCGGCAGTCCATGCCGGAATGACGTGCTTTTAGGTGTGTGTATAACGATGAGCACGGAGCATGGGAACGATGTACTATTTACACTGTCCCGCCTTAAGTTGGTAGCCGCTTTACGTTAATCGTCACCTAAATTACGCGAATAGTGCCACACTGGCTAAGATCAGTTCATCGCCGCTGATTAAGGTGGTATCGGCGCTTTGGCAGGTAGGGCAAAGCAAGCGATTGGCCGCTACTTCAGAGTGGGTGTTGCAGTGGGGACAAGAGACGATCACCGGTGCGTAGTGAATAATTAACTCCGCTAGTTCTGCGACCGTGCCGGCTTTGAGTAGACTAAAGGCCGTATCTAGCAAGCTAGGTTCTATGCCGGATAAGGCGCCTATGTTTACAGTGATGCTTTCTACAGACTGAGCTTGCTGTTGCCGGGCTATAGCGACGACTTGACTCAGCAAGTCGTCGCACAAGGATAATTCATGCACTGAATTCATCCTCAGCTGACATTTGGTCTAGCAGTTCCCACGTTGATAGTGCTTCTGCTGCGCTGATTTTTTGTAGAGCATAGCCCACATGGATTAACACATAATCACCTAGCTTGATGTCATCTTCTTGCAGCAGTAATAGACTCACATCGCGTTCTATACCTTTAGCGACGCAATGCGCAGTATCGCCATTTATATGGGTAATTTGCATGGGTACGGCAAGGCACATGATGGCGTCCTAAGCTGCAGTCACTAAATATAAGCCTGCCATAGCCATCATCGCGCCGCTTAATCGTGATAATAAGGGCTGCTGATAGCTGACTTTTCCCAAAATAATACCACTCAGCTGTAATAAGGCGGTCGCGACTACAAAACCACTGCCATAGAAGACCGCTGAATGAGCTTGCGGCATTTCTAAGCCATGCGCATAGCCATGAAATACCGCGAACAGCCCTACCAATAGCATACTTAAATTAACCGGTAAACGGATAGCCAGTGCTACTAGAAGTCCTAAGCAGATCACACTGCCGGCAATCAATAGGTCTGGTGAGGGTAGGTTAAAACCGCTGGCAGCGATGACGGCTGAGAGCAGCATCATACTGATAAAACTTAAAGGTAAGCGCCAAACAGCGCTGCCGCCTATTTGTGCAGCCCATAGACCGACAGCGATCATTGTCAGTATATGATCCAATCCCATAAAGGGATGTGCTAAGCCACTGAGAAAGCCTACGCTTTCAGTCTCTAAGCTATGCGCACCTGCGCTAGGGAAATAGATTGATAACGCCAATAGTGCTGTTAATTTGTTTTTCATGATGATGACCTGTAAGTTGGTTGTATTTATTTTAATTATACCTTGAACGGTGGCTTTTTCGATAAATGAGAGAAATTAGCCGTTAGAAATAACTATCGGATGTTATTATCTGTTATCCCCTCAAATTTTATCGAACTCAGTATGAAATCAGACAATAAGCTGCTTGATACCCATATCAGTCTTGCCCACGGCAATGGCGGACGATTAATGCGTGAGTTGATAGAGCAACTTTTTGCCAAACATTTAAAAAATGATTTACTGGATACAAAGACAGATGCTGCGCTACTCCCTTTAGATTTAACGATGGCTGAGCTGGTTATTAGTACCGATGGCTTTACCGTAGAACCCTTGGAATTTCCCGGTGGTGATATCGGTAGTTTGGCAATACACGGTACGGTTAATGATTTAGCGGTATCCGGTGCAACGCCTTTGTACTTAACCTTAAATGCGTTTATCGAAGAAGGCTTAGAAATCGCCTTGTTAGATAGAATTGTGCAAAGTATGGCAAAAACTTGTGCTGAATGTGCGGTAAAGATTGTGGCTGGTGATACCAAAGTGTTGCGACGAGGGCAGGGTGGGGGTATTTACTTTGCCACCACCGGTGTCGGACTACGTAAGCCAAACCTAGGGTTAGGCTTGGACCATATAAAACCCGGCGATGCCGTGTTGCTTAGCGGTAGCGCAGGTGATCATGGTACGGCCATTATGCTGGCGCGTGAACAATTTGGCTTAAGCGGTAGTTTACTCTCCGATGCCGCTAGTGTGATGCCGATTACGCAAGCGTTGTTAGCCGTGCCGGGCTTACGTTTTATGCGCGATCCAACTCGAGGGGGTGTCGCCACTATTGCTCATGAAATAGCGCAGGCCACTTCTTATAATGTTCGTTTTTATGAGACTCAAATTCCTATCAATGAACAGGTGAAGATGGTGGCCGAGTTGCTAGGTTATGATCCTTTATATATGGCCTGCGAAGGACGAGTGCTGGCCGTTATTGATCCTGATTATGCTAAAGCAGCGCTGCAAAACTTACAAAAACTAGGCTATCAGGATGCGGCCATCATAGGACAGATAGAAACTGGCAACGCTTATGTGTTCATTGAAACAGAACTAGGTGGCGAGCGCATATTGCAAGAATTGGAAGATGATCCTTTGCCACGTATTTGCTAGTTAGTGATGTAGCGTGGATAAGCAATGTGCATCCACTATTGATGGCCGATGCGCGTTGCTTGTCCGGCTTACAAATCTTCCATGACCCGATTCCCAGCAAGACGCGCCATCAACACTATTCACTATCACCAATGGGAGCTGCAAAAGCATCCTTTATCAAAGATTGAGTATGACTCCCCGTTAATGTCTGCAAAAATTCCACTAAATCGTCTTGTTCTTGGGTATCTAAATGCAGCGGTTTTATTAAGGGATCAAGATTTTCGTTGCTGACTCCGCCTTGATTATAAAAAGCCACTACCTCTCGTAATTGCGCTAACGAGCCATTGTGCATGTAGGGTGCGGTTAAATTAATATTGCGTAAGGTAGGGGTTTTATAAGCCCAGCGATGGGCAGGGTTTTGAGTGATTTCATAGCGCCCTAAATCATTGGTTTTGGCTTCGGCAACAGCTTGGGTAGCGGCTGTCGATACTTTGGTAAAAACCCCCGGCGCAAGTTGTACGGTCGTGCTGTCGGGTGTTTTTGACATAGAGTAGCTATAACCGATGCCGGTATTATGCAGTTGTTGATCGGTGAATAGGGCATCATGTTTACTTAGCGTATGGCAAGTCGCACAGGCTGCTTTGCCGGTAAATAAGCCATAACCACGTTGTGCTGCCGTGTTAATGGCATTTGCCTGTTTGCCAAAATGCCAGCGATCGAAGGGGGAATCTGCGGCGTTGAGGGTGCGCTGGTAACTGGCTAGGGCCATACCCAAGGTTTCCATGCTGGCAGGGCGATGGAAGGCTGTTTCAAACAGACCTTTATAATCGGAGCTGTGATTAATTTTTGCTAGCACATAGCCAATGGACGGGTTGGCCATTTCATTATGCGCTAGCAAAGGGCCCCATGCTTGTTGCTCTAAGCTGGTTTCACGGCCGTCATGGAATAATTTTTGAGCGTAAGCCACATTAAAGAGGCTGGGTGCATTTCGGCGTACACTGCGGCCTTCAACACCTACCGACGTGGTCAGTTCATTACTAGTAAAGCCTTGTTCTGGGATATGACATAAGGCACAAGAGACTGTGTTATTAAAAGATAAGCGCCGATCATAAAATAATTTTCGGCCCAAACTGATCTTACTTGCGGTTAAGGGATTATTAGCTGGAACAGGAAGCGCTGGCAATCCTAGTTGTAAGTGTTGGCTGGCGGCTAATAAGTCTATCGCCTGGCCTTTACGGTCAGTTAGGGCTATGGATTGGGTTTGGTAGTTGTGTTGCTCATAGCGATCTTTGTTATCACCGGCGCTATAGCGCTTGGCATTGTCGAGAGCCGCTTTGGGACTTTGAGTTAAGGCCGGCACGTTGGGTTGTTGTTCGGCTAACAGTGTTTTTACGTCATTAATTAAGGTATCTGGGTGTAAAAAAGAGGCACTGTATATGTTTCGAATCTGTTTGTTTTGGTCTATCAGATACACGCGCAGGTTATGGGAAAAGCTGCCGGTAAACTGTCCTTTAGCATCATAAGCCTTTAGGATATTTTGTGGATAATGCGCAAGGATAGGCGCTAAGGCTTGCTCGGATCGGGTGGTTAAAAACTGCCATTCGACTCCGCTGCCTTGCAGCTGTTCTCCATAATGGCGCATCACCTCTGCTGAGTCATAGTCTGGATTAAAGCTTAAAGTGACTAGCCTTAATGACTTAGCGAGTGTGGGCTCTTTAAGTAAGCGGGCTTTAATTTTATGTAAAACCATGGTGGCTAAGGGGCAGCCATTAACATCACTACAGGTCGCATAAATAAAGCTTAATAACACCAGCTTATCGCCGACTAAATCATACAACGACAGGTCTTTATTATCGGTATTGACGACCTTGCCATCCGCAGCTAACCCTAGGGGAGGCAATTGATAAGTGCCCGGTAGAGGTGCGGTAAAGGCTAGCTCACCGTAGCCAGTGGCTAATGCAGGCGTATCCGGTGATTGTGGACTATCAGCGGCGAGTAGTTGAAAAGAAAGGCTGCTCAATAGAACAGTCAGTGTGAGTATGAGTGCTTTTACGGTACACATAGGTGACCTTGTGATGAGTGGTAGCCATAAATCATTAGGGCTACCACAGGATGTATTAAGACGTCTATAGCTCGTAGGATGGGTAGAACAAGGTGAAAACCATCACATCATCGCACAATGATGGGTTTCGCTGTCGCTCTACCCATCCTACTGATTCATGCTGGATTAGCTCATTAAGATTTAGGCGTTGTGCTAGCAGTCACATCCACAACTTTGTTGGGATATAAAGAATAAGCCCCAAAGCGCATTTGATGGGCGCGACCGAGTTTTTCTTTAGTAAAGTCAATCGCGAAGTCCTGCGTTAGCTTTTTACCGTCCCATTTATAAGCTTTAAAAAATTGCTCATTATCAGCGCCTTTTTTATCCCAATTAGCGAGTAGAGATGAG
>CAIVYW010000606.1 GCA_903910205.1 uncultured Methylococcaceae bacterium
ATCAACTCGGCCGTTGTTGCCCATTTAAGAAATGAGCCAGCGCCATCACTTTTACCGCAAGAAGAATTAACCGTACCTGACAAAATAGCGGCCTAATATTGGCTGGGTAGGTGAACGGTTACCAATTTTCAATGTTAATTCGTCATCCCGTGGCGTTGATTGTGCTTTCAGATTAACCATGGGACTTAGGTTAACTATCAATAATAGTCCTCTCCTATTATTTTCAATCTATTGTATTATTGGCGCCGAATCATCATAAAGAGTTTCAGGTGAAATATCGATTTCACCTGGCCAAACTACGGTACCATAATCAACTCGAACACACTCAAACAATGTTGGCGCAGCAATACGATTCCACGGCTTCATTAAAAGCAACGGTCGCATATCAAACCTACGTTGCTCACCATTCTTAAATACCAGGTCAAGTTGAAACTCAGGGCGTACACAAACAGAAATAACATCAATCAACATGGGCAGTCTCATTGAAGAGGAGCAATTCGAAAAAGTTCATCACCGTTAATAGCCAACTCCCAGTCCACATATAAATCTTCTTTATGAATCTCAATCCATGCTTGAACCATTTTAAGTTGTTTCGGTGGCAGGCGTCCGTCAAAAACAGTACCATCAGCAATAGATATAGCAGCCTTTCACCTTGGTAACGCACATGGATATACGGCAGATTGTGACGCTTATTGTCACGAAAATACATCAAGACAAGAATTCCGTAAAACATACTGACTAGTCGGCATAGAAAATCTCAAGTGTGGCAAATTGAATAAAACAATGTTAATTCTAGTTTAAATCTTACACAAACACCATTATGGGTAGATAAGCTATACTCAAAAATACCTAGCCAACATACCTTTGTCAGAACACATATCCGGTAAGGGTATTTTTACTTCATAGCCGCCGCCAGAGGCGACCTCCATCGCTTGCCCATACATGCCTTCCATACGCTCAACGACAATATCATGATTGCCTTCGGGCAAAATTAACTCTAGCTTATCGCCTACTGAAAACTTGTTTTTAACATCTATCGTTGCAAGA
This sequence comes from uncultured Methylococcaceae bacterium, assembly GCA_903910205.1. Lineage (GTDB taxonomy): Bacteria > Pseudomonadota > Gammaproteobacteria > Methylococcales > Methylomonadaceae > Methylobacter_C. The sequence goes on from CAIVYW010000606.1 coordinate 1,048, forward strand.
CCGGTTTCTTGATCATAGCTTCTGATCTCTCCGCAAAACTGCTGCTGATGGCTTTTAGAATAGCCGGTGATATAGTTTTGTTGTTCGTGGGTATGATGGCGCTGATAAAAACCATCGGTATAACCCCGATTGGCTAAGTTTTCTAAAACCCCTATCAATTCAGGCTGAAAGTCTCGGCCCGCTACGGCATCATCAATGGCTAGGCGATAGGTTTGCGCCGTGCGTGCCACATAATAATAGGACTTGGTACGGCCTTCTATTTTAAGACTATCAATACCGATTTCAACTAAGCGCTGCACATGCTCTATGGCTCTTAGGTCTTTTGAATTCATGATGTAAGTACCATTTTCATCTTCCATGATCGGCAGTAACTCACCTTTACGTCCTTCTTCTTCCAGAAAATATACGTTGTCAGCTAAGGGATGACGTTCTGCGCCACCACAACTGGCATGACTGATATCTGACATTGATAAAGCATTACTGTCTAATAGGTAATCACCTTCAGCATTTTCATGTGCGGGTAACGTGTCATACTTCCAACGACAAGAATTAGTACAAGTGCCTTGGTTAGGATCACGGTGATTAAAATAACCCGATAACAAACAGCGCCCCGAATAGGCAATACATAACGCACCATGAACAAAAACTTCCAGTTCAGTATCGGGACAACGTTGGCGTATCTCGGCAATTTCATCTAATGACAATTCACGCGATAAAATGACGCGTTCAACGCCCATGCTTTTCCAGAAATTGACGGTCGCATAGTTAACGGTATTAGCCTGTACTGACAAATGAATAGGCATATCGGGCCACGCTTCTCGTGTCATCATAATCAAGCCAGGATCAGCCATAATCAAGGCATCTGGCTGCATAGCAATAATGGGTGTTAAATCTTTAATGAAGGTTTTAACCTTGGTGTTATGGGGAATAACATTGGTTGCCAAGAAAAACTTCTTGTTGAGCTGATGGGCTTCAGCAATGCCTTTAGCCAGATTGTCTTCCAAAAAGTCATTATTGCGCACGCGTAAACTGTAACGTGGCAGTCCTGCGTAGACCGCATCTGCACCAAAGGCAAACGCATAACGCATATTTTTAAGGGTTCCCGCAGGAGAAAGTAATTCGACTTGTTTCATGTTTAGCTGTGTAAATGATGGGGATAGGGTATTCTATCGCAACCAGCTTAAGCAAGCCAAAATAAGGTCATAATCTGTGTGGATAATCGTATTAATAATCGTCTTTCTGTTTATATTAGGTGGCCTGTTAATTTTGTTGCGTTCAGCCAAATTACCTCATATTCCAGACAGCGTAAAAGCTCAACCTTATGAGGACGATGATGATTTTAAAAATCCCCCCTAGCCCCCCTCTACAAAGGCGGGAGTTAGATGCTACTTGACTACATTATTTTGTGCTCATTCCTTAACAAAGAGCGCCTTTTTGTAGCTGTCTTTATTAATAGCCACAAACCTGAAAACGGTAATCCATGTGCACCCTATCTAAATCAGTGCTAAATCTGGCAGTAACCTAAAAGGTAATGCTATACTTTTAACCATTTTTTGATAACTGAGACCTCATAACATGGAAGAACATTTCGCTAGTATTATTTCAGCCGTCGGTGAAGATTTAACCCGTGAAGGTTTGATTGATACGCCAAAAAGAGCAGCCAAGGCCTTCAAGTTTCTTAATAATGGCTACGATAAAACCTTAGAAGAAGTCCTCAATGGTGCGATTTTTAGCGCCGACACCGAAGACATGGTTATCGTTAAAGACATAGAGCTATATTCTTTGTGTGAGCATCATTTATTACCCTTTATCGGTAAATGCCATGTCGGCTATTTGCCTCAAGGCAAAGTGCTAGGCTTGTCTAAAGTTGCTAGGATCATTGATATGTATGCACGACGCTTACAAATCCAAGAAAAACTGACCAAACAAATCGCTGATGCCATTGAACTCTCCATTGGCGCTCGCGGAGTCGCCGTGGTGATTGAAGCCAAGCATTTATGTATGATGATGCGTGGCGTTGAAAAGCAAAATTCGGTAATGACCACTTCAGTGATGACGGGCGTTTTCCGTAAAGAGATCAGCACCCGTTCAGAATTCTTAACGCTTATTAATAGATAATAGCCCTCATGAGCCATAAAAAAATCGGAATCTTACTTGCTAATCTAGGATCACCTACCGCACCGACGACTAAGGCAGTACGCCGTTTTCTTAAAGATTTTTTAGGAGATCCGCGTGTTGTTAATTTACCTCGTCCGCTTTGGTGGCTGATTCTGAATTTTTTTGTGCTACCGTTTCGACCCAGTCGTTCGGCAAAAGCCTATCGTAAAGTTTGGCATGAAAAAGGTTCACCGTTAACCTATCTGACTCGACAATTAACCGAGAACGTTGCCGAACAACTCAAACCTAAAGGCATCACTGTCAATTATGCCATGCGTTATGGTGAGCCTTCTATTGCCACTCAATTAAAGGCTTTTAAAAAAGCCGGCATCACTGATGTCATGGTGCTACCTTTATATCCACAGTATTCATCAACGACTACCGCCTCTATTTATGATGATTTAACCAAAGAACTAAAGCAATGGCGACATTTGCCTAGTTTTCAATTCATTAGTGATTATCATCAAGACAGCCATTATATTACTGCGGTTGCGGCCTCTATTGAACAGACTTGGCGTGAACAGCCTAAAAACGAACTGTTAGTGATGTCATTTCATGGTTTACCTGAGCAATTGACTCAGTGGGGTGATCCTTACTTTCATCAATGCCATCAAACAGCGGCCTTAATTGCCGAAAAATTAGGACTCACTGAAAAACAATGGATGATAGTTTTTCAATCTCGTTTTGGTAAAGCTCAATGGTTAAAACCTTATTGTGTGGATACTCTGCAAGTATTGCCCACACAAGGCATTAAAGCTATTGATATTGTCTGCCCTGGTTTTGAAGTCGATTGTTTAGAAACCTTGGAAGAAATTGCTATGGAAAATAAAGCAATCTTTATAGAGGCGGGTGGTACTGACTATCGTTACATTCCTTGCTTAAATGATAGCAAGGCGCATGTTGACGCCCTCATTAATTTACTTCATTTACACGATTAGCAAGCGATGGATTATGTGGCGGCTTTTTATGTAACCTTAGGTGTCTATAGAAGCCGCCATACCGCCAGGGAAATCAGTTTGATGCGGTCAATCATGCCGAAACCCTAGTCGGTCTAGGCATTATTTCGTTCTTTAACGCAACGTTATAACACGATTGATAAGCTACAAGCCCAGCAAGAAATTAATTAACTACTCGCGAGACGGGGTTTATAACCCCGTCTCAAACGTTTGATATTGCCATTATCTTTGAAAGATCACCGAAGAAAT
>CAIVYW010000607.1 GCA_903910205.1 uncultured Methylococcaceae bacterium
CCTAGTGAAGTTCAAGATATTAATTCTGTTGAGCGTTATCGCCAGTTTCAACTCAGTGGCGATACAAGCACATCACAAATCGAATGTTACTACTATACTGTTGGGCGTCGCCTAGGAGCCAACAAGTATTTTGCCGCAGTAAACGTCACACCTGTTGTACGTTTTTCAGTTTGGGCACCTAACGCACAACAAGTGGACGTGGTCTTTGGCAACCCTACTAACGGCTACATTGCCAATGATGGCAGTGGCATTGATCCTAAGCAGCCCGTGATTGCTCTTTCTAAACTAGAAAATGGCATTTGGGAAGGCAGTCCAAAAGGCGATTTTGAAACGTTCAAGAGCCTACCTTATATATATCGTATCCAGAATGCCCAAGGACAAACGGTTTACCGCAGCGACATTTTCTCCCGCAGCCAAATCGGAAAAGGCGACATCAATCCCAAAGGCACTGTCTATTCAGGCACAGTAGACAAATTAGATGGTACGGTAAGTTGCAGCATAGTTATCGATCCGGATGTGGTCCGCAGTACTTTTGAATCCGCACCACTAGGTAGTCAACCCAATCTCATCGCTGCCGAGGAGTTTTGGGCGACGGAATTTACTGCCGGTTTGCAAGTGCCTTCTCGTATCGAAGACTTAATCATTTATGAATTGCATATCGGTTCATTAGGGTTTGGTAAAGACGCTATCGGCACACTGGCTGATGCCTTGGCCTTTTTGGATCACTTGGTTGATCTAGGCGTAAATGCTGTCGAACTATTACCTATGGCAGAATTCTCAGGCGATGCTTCTTGGGGTTATGGCGACACCCATCATTTCTGTATTGAATCCAGTGCCGGCGGTCGTGATAAATATCGTTATTTCGTAAGGGAATGCCATCGCCGTGGTATCGCCGTTATTCAGGATGTGGTTTATAACCACTATGATGGCAATGCCGAACGTGCCGAATGGCAATATGATTCGACCGCCCCAGAACAGAATATTTATTATTGGTATGAAGGCCGCTCAACGGATTATAAGTATTCAGATGGCGGTTATCTCGACAACGGCTCTAGCGGTTACACGCCTCGTTTTTGGGAAGAGAATGTCCGCCAGCAATTCATCAGTTCTGCCGCCTTTCTTTTAGAGGAAATGCATGTCGATGGCTTACGCGTGGACTTGACTCAAGCCCTGCATCGCGACAATGTTCTTCACGCTAATGGACAATCAATTGGCAGTGCCAATATTTTCGGGCAGAAATTTCTGCGCGAATGGAGTCGTACTCTGCATATGATTAAACCAACAGCGATGCTTATTGCAGAAGACCACACCGGTTGGGATGCAGTAACGAAATCACCCGCTCAAGGCGGTCTAGGTTTCGACTCCAAATGGGAAGCGGCGTTCTACCACAACTTGATCGGTGACTCCGATATGGCCGGTGGTAAAGCTCGTTTATTAAAACAAGCAGGCTACGGCAGCAACGAACCGCTGAGTATGGATCAATTTTCTGGCGCTCTTTACAACAGCCGTTATAACCAAGTGGTCTTTCACAAATCTCACGATGAAGCGGGCAATGCGGGCGGTACGGCCAGAACTATGATCACCGCTGTCAATGGCTTCCTTTTTGACAACACCCGACCTTGGGCAGAAGCGCGATCTCATGTCTGTTTTGGACTGTCCTTGCTCTCTGCCGGTACGCCGATGTTCTTTATGGGTGAAGAAATCGGCGCCCTGAAGCCTTTTAAATACAACAACTTTCTGGAAAATCGCGAAGACATACTGGGTGAACGTATCGGTAAGGGTAAAGCGTTATTTCGCTTTTATCAGGACCTTATCGCCCTCAGTCGACGCTTAAGCTCAATTCGAAGCAACGAAATTGATATTCTGCATCAATCAAATACCAATCGCGTCCTTGCTTTTAAACGCTGGGACGGAAACCAAGAAGTCATCATTGTAACCAGCCTTAACAATACGGCTTTTACTAAGGGTTACGTTATCGAAAAAGATTTACTGGCTATCCCCAACGCCCATTGGAAAGAAGTCTTTAACAGCGATGCCGCAATTTATGGTGGTCAGAATATTGGCAATTATGGGGCGGTTATTTCCTCTAATGAGGGACGTATTAATGTAGTGATTCCTGCGAATGGATTTGTGGTGTTTGTTAAGCAGTGATACCAAAGTCAGCTGTCATTGGTTTTTAATTGGCGTCTTAGAAAAATCATTTTATCCACGAAAAACACCAAAAGCACGAAAATATTCAAAGGGATACAAAATTGGGCTACCAACTTAAGACAAGACACTGAGCAACAAAACGATTCGCTAAATGCCAAAAAGTCCGTCATTCCGGCAGGGATGACGGCGTTAACTAAAATTTCTTGTCCCGGCTTAAGTGGGTAGCCCAAAATTGTATCTCGTCACCTAAAGTGTGAACGACTCTGCAATACAACATACTGATTACTTTCGTGTCTTTCGTGCTTTTCGTGGACTAATTGCGGTTTGCTGCAAATAATGAGTTATCTAAGCTGCCCAATCCTCTATTCTCAATCCGACAATACGTTCAAACTCACGCACATTATGCGTGACCAGTGTAGCGTTTTTCGATAGTGCATGGCAGGCAATCCAAAGGTCATTGCCACCAATTGGCGTGCCGGCTGTTTTTAGCAACGTAAACTGTGTAGCGTAGTGTTGGCATAGGTTTGGATTGGTGTCGTATTGAACCGGAATGATCTGGGTCAGCTGATACAACTGATTAATCACCTGGGTTTTGCGAGTGCTTCGTTCTGCACCCTTAAGTAATTCGGCATAAGTGAAAAAAGACATACACAGCGCGGATTCTTTATCCAATGCATTGATGCGTTCGGCCACAGTGGGGGGTTTGTTTTTGAGCAAATAGATGAGAATATTGGTATCTAACATGTAAATCATAAAGACTCGCGATCCTGCATGACCGGTTGTTGCTGATAATCTCGTTCAAGCTGGCTAACAAAATCGTCATCAAATCCGTTCAGGACAGCCAATAAAGCCATGCCACGATTAATCGGCAACGGATGAATCACCAAATCGCCGTTAGCGTTTTGACTAATTTCAACCTGA
>CAIVYW010000608.1 GCA_903910205.1 uncultured Methylococcaceae bacterium
TTAGGAGCGATTACACAAAAAACCCCCGACTTGATAAACAATGCACGCTGACTCTAACGTACGGAGATGGGGGAGTGTGCCCGGAATAAAATGGCTGGGCTTCATGGAGCTGGATTTTCATGATGCTCTGAATTGCTGGTGAATAGAGGTTATATTCCTAGTTCAGGAATAATATTGTAAAACAGCTATGATATCGAATATTACCGATTTAACCGCTATTCAAAAACAAAGAATCTATCGTTAGAGTCGTTGGCTATATGCTTTTTTGAGCCGATATTCCAAAGGTTAAAGGTCAATTGCAAACTTTCGTTCTATCATCGGATGATCAAAATGTTGGGCAAGGATAAAACGCTTGCTAGACCGACTTGGCTTTGGGTATAGCCTATAATTTAATAGTTGCTTGATTTTCTCGCAGAAATAAACTTAATATAGTGCCGATTTCAGGGGGCATGGATATTTAAGACACCCTTAGAAAATAAATAATAATCCTTTGTTAAGCTTATCTTAGGCATGATAAGCATTAATAGAAATATCACTCAATAACCTTAATTACTTAAACATTTAGTTAAATTCACATACTCTGATGAAAAGAAAGCTAGCCATAATATTTGTAGTTGTATTGCTCTTTGCCATAAATTTTAGCATTTGGAGCTATATTAATAATCCACTACAGCTACAGTCTTGGACCAAAACTACTATGGGCGTTACTTACGATCCCATGCGTAAGCAAGATACACAAACCGGTAATACCTATCCTAGTATTGAAGATATGGATAGTGATTTAACCTTGCTGGCAGACAAAGTTCATGCCGTCAGAACTTACAGTATGCTTAAAGGCCAAGATAAAATCCCCGAGTTGGCCGCTAAACATAATCTGAATGTGACCTTAGGGGCATGGATAGATGGTAATCTGGAAAAGAATCGCCTAGAAGTTGATAAACTAATTGAAGTGGGTCGCCTAGGTAACCCTAAAGTTATTCGCTTGATGGTGGGTAATGAGGTGCTATTGCGTGCTGATATCCCTAAAGCGGCACTGATTGACTATATCCGTGAAGTAAAAAAGAATAGCTCGCGTCCAGTGAGTACTTCTGAGACGTGGGATGTCTGGTTAAAAAATCCAGATCTTGTTGATGAAGTTGATTTTATTGCCATACATATTTTGCCATTCTGGGAAGGTATTGCAGCCGATGACGCCGTAGACTATGTTTTTGCTAGGTATCATGATGTGCAACAGGCTTATCCTAATAAGCCGATTATTATTACGGAAGTAGGCTGGCCTTCAGATGGCCAACCCTTTAAACATGCAACCGCTTCAATATCGAATCAAGCCACATTCTTGCGTGAATTTCTTAATCGAGCAGATGCCGAAAAAGTTAATTATTATATTGTTGAAGCTTTTGACCAGCCTTGGAAGAAATCTATAGAAGGTTCTGCGGGTGCTTATTGGGGTATTTTTAATGCGGATCGCCAAGCTAAATACCCTATGGACGGTGACGTTCTGACCATGCCTACTTGGCGAAATTGGGCAACTGGGGCTGCGGCGTTCAGTATGGTATTAATGGGTTTATTCTTGTTTACTCGGACTACCTTAAAACTACCGGGCGTGGTGTTTTTTGGCTTAATCGCAAACTTGGCGGTATCCGTTATTTTTTGGTCAGCGTCTACAGGGGCGCAGCAGTATCAAACCAAGCTCAGTGTTTTGTTTTTGGGTCTGATGTTGCTGATGCAGGTCATGGCCGTCACCATCTTGCTAATAGAAGCCTTGGAAATTGCTGAAGTCATTTGGCATCGAAAAACAGCAAGAAGCTTTCTGCCATTAACACCGAGTGCTGATTTTAAATATCCTAAAGTATCATTACATTTACCTATCCATAATGAGCCGCCCATGATGGTGCGTAAAACACTGGAAGCTTTAGCTAAGGTAGATTATCCCAATTTAGAAGTATTGGTGATGGATAACAATACTAAAGATCCTGCTATTTGGGAGCCAGTGCGTGATGACTGTGAACGTCTAGGACCTATGTTTCGATTTTTCCATTTGGAAAACTGGCCTGGCTTTAAAGCAGGGGCGATTAATCATGCCCTAGAACAAACCGCAGCAGATGCAGAAATTATTGCCGTGATCGATAGTGATTATGTGTTATCACCCGATTGGCTAAAATGTATGGTGCCTTATTTCGATAATGAAAATGTCGGTTTTGTGCAGTCACCACAAGATTATCGCGACCGCGATCAAAGTGCCTTTAAATCTTTTTGTTATTGGGAATATGCCGGATTTTTTAATATCGGCATGGTGCAGCGCAACGAATATAACGCCATTATTCAACATGGCACCATGACTATGATTAGAAAGTCAGCCTTGTTGGAAGTTGGAAATTGGGCAGAATGGTGTATCTGTGAAGACAGCGAATTAGGTTTGCGTTTGTATGAAGCCGGTTATGATTCGGTTTATGTCAAAGATTCCTTTGGTCGTGGCTTGATGCCCGATACCATGTCCGGTTATATGACCCAACGCTTTCGTTGGGTTTATGGGGCGATGCAAATTATTAAAGGTCATTGGACTAGCTTTTTACCGGGTAAAAAATCACCCTTGACTGCTGCACAGCGGTATTATTTTGTGGCGGGCTGGTTACCTTGGTTTTCTGATGCTCTGGCCTTATTCTTTACAGCGGCGAGTTTGGTGTTAACGGGAATTATATTGACTGATCCCATACACAGTGAGTTACCCGCTAATGTATTTTTGTTGCCCACCGTTGGTTTATTTAGCTTTAAAATTTTACGGGGCTTATGGCTGTATCAAGCGAGAGTTCCTTGTTCAGTATGGAAATCATTAGGTGCTGCTTTAACCGGTCTGTCTTTAACGCACACGGTAGCAAGAGGCACTATACAAGGCTTGTTTACTTCCGGTAAGCCGTTTATGCGTACTCCTAAATATGAAAAACAAGGGCCTTTGTTTGCAGGATTAATGACCATTAGGCAGGAATTGTTTTTATTGATATTGCTGGGTTCAGCTATTGCGGCGATGTGTTCCATAGAACATTTCGATAATTTAAGCGGTCGATTATGGATTGCTGTTTTATCAGTACAAGCCGTGCCTTATGTAGCCGCTTTAGTTACCTTGTTGATTAGTATTGCACCGAATTATGGTCGTCAATCTAAATTATTGGCTGAAGAGTTGGATGAGTAAGGTTAAAGGTTTCATGCTGGACGGGGTTTTGCAATCCCGTCCTTAATGTTTTTAGGATGTACGAACCTCGCGAGACGGGGTTTATAACCCCGTCTCAAACATTTGATATTGCCATTATCTTTGAAAGATCACAAAAGAAATAGGCCTACTTTTGGTTATATAAGGCCATTTGGGTGCATCTAAACGTTTCGATCGGGGTTGCAAACCCCGACCGGCATTGTCATCATCGCAATGTGTGGGCTTAGCTTGATGCGTATGGGTTTGCAACCCCGCCCCGCATGTAAAGGTGAAGGGCGAAAAGAGCTTATGTGTAGATTTTTTAGCCTTGCACCTTTTACCTGATCTTCCAATCACTCGCGAGACGGGGTTTATAACCCCGTCTCAAACGTTTGATATTGCCATTATCTTTGAAAGATCACAAAAGAAATAGGCCTACTTTTGGTTATATAA
>CAIVYW010000609.1 GCA_903910205.1 uncultured Methylococcaceae bacterium
AAATTTACGTCCAGCCCTTAGAAAAGCAGGTTTTGTTACACGTGACTCGCGTATCGTTGAACGTAAAAAAGTTGGCTTACATAAAGCCAGAAAACGTCCACAATACTCTAAACGTTAATCCGCTGTATCATGGTCGGTAATTCAAATTACTTATTATGAAATAAAAAGGCTGCATTCAACAGAATGCAGCCTTTTTTATGCGCCGTAATCCAGACAAAATAAGCAAACCCTCAGCAGAATCAATCTAGCATTAACACCCCTCCCCTCAGACACACAAAACGGTTAACTGAAGACCCAGAAAACCTACTTTTAACACGCGAAAAATGATTTTTTCTAATCGTAATGTTAGAATCAGCACACTTGTTACTAAGAGATTTAATGGATGTCAACGAATTCTAAAAAAACGCCTAATACCTCGCCCGCCCTAGAATTTAAAAACAGTAATTTTTCTGTACCTGTCTTAGTTTTATCCACTGACAACTTAGTTACTATAGAACAAGAATTACAAGAAAAAGCAAGCTTGGCAATTGAGTTCTTTAAAAACCTACCAGTGATCATAGACTTACAAACTACCAATAAACTTAATTGCAATGTTGATATAGAAGCACTGACTCATGTTATTAGAAAGAATGGCTTATTGCCTATAGGCATTCGCGGCGGCAACGAACAACAAAACAAACAGGCATTAAATCTACTCATTCCCGTATACTCTGTCAACGATAGAGTGACTAACAAAGAATCTAAAAAACAACAAACCCAAACACCAGAAGCTGCCACTCGTGACACCTCAACCATGTTGATAACTCAACCTATCCGTTCAGGACAACGCCTCTATGCAACCGGTGATTTAATTATTATGTCTCAGGTTAGTTCTGGCGCCGAAATTATGGCAGAAGGTAATATTCATGTTTACAACACCCTAAGAGGCCGGGTCTCAGCTGGAATTCAAGGCAATACTCAGGCACGTATTTTTTGTTTTGATTTACAAGCCGAACTCGTTTCTATTGCTGGCAATTATAAAGTCAGCGAAGATATAGACGCGGCCGTCCGGGCCAAACCTGTTCAAATCTATTTAGAAAACCAAGCACTAATCATTCAAAACCTTTTACAACATCACTAACTAGAGAAACCATTATGGCGAGAATCATAGTAATAACATCCGGCAAAGGCGGCGTTGGTAAAACAACGTCAAGTGCCGCCATTGCCATGGGGCTTGCAAAAAAAGGCCATAAAACGGCCGTTATTGATTTTGATGTAGGCTTACGTAACCTCGATTTAATTATGGGCTGTGAGCGTCGCGTAGTTTATGATTTTATTAATGTTATTAATGGCGAAGCAACGCTCAATCAAGCCTTGATCCGTGATAAAAACTGCGACCAACTCTACATTTTGCCAGCCTCGCAAACCCGAGACAAAGATGCTTTAAGTCAAGAAGGTGTAGGAAAAATCCTAGATGAACTCAAAAAAGACTTTGAATATATAGTCTGCGATTCTCCTGCAGGTATCGAAAAAGGCGCCCATCTGGCTATGTATTTTGCCGATGATGCTTTTATAGTGACTAATCCTGAAGTCTCTTCAGTACGAGACTCCGATAGAATGCTAGGCATTTTATCTAGCAAATCACGTAGAGCAGAACAAAACGAAGAACCTATTAAAGAATATTTGATATTATCGCGCTACTCACCTGACCGAGTAAAACTAGGCGCGATGCTTAGTCTTGATGACGTGCAAGATATTTTATCACTGAATCTATTGGGTGTTGTTCCAGAATCAAAATCCGTACTACTTGCCTCAAACGCAGGCATACCCGTTATTCTTGATGAGAAAAGTGATGCAGGCCAAGCCTACGCAGACATTGTTGACCGTTATTTAGGTGAAGAGAAACCGCATCGCTTTATCAATGAAGATATCAGCTTCTTTAGGAAATTATTTGGGAGTAAATAACAATGACCCTACTAGATTATTTTAAAATATCTAAAGAAAACAGTGCTTCGCTTGCAAAAGAGCGATTACAAATTCTAATTGCTCACGAGCGCTCGTCCCAGAATCAGCCCTCTTATCTTCCTGAGTTGCAAAAAGAATTACTGGATGTTATTCGAAAATATATTAACGTAGGACAAGATGCGATCTCCGTTAGCTTTGAACAAGATGAAGATCAGGAAACACTAGAGCTAAACATAGTGCTACCTGACCTTCCAATTAAAAACAAATAATGTAATTATTTCAATCGCCCCCTTTTTAAAAAAGGGGGGAGTCAATACTTAACCAATAATCAATTTTTATACGAGTGACTTAACATGTTAAATATAATCGGTGATGCCGCAGGTAAAATATGGCAATATCTAGATCAAAATGGATCTGCTAGCGTAACAAAAATCACGACCGAAACTGGAATCAATAAAAATGATATACAGCGTGCTATTGGTTGGTTACTTAAAGAAGACAAACTGTCTATTGAAGTAAAAGGTCGCATAGAAACATTATCTTTAAAATAAAGCACCGCAAAGATACACCCCACCTCGCGTTACTATCCCCCTTTTTTAAAGGGGGAATTGCATGCTTACCCCCCATTAGTAGACACTAAAAGCGCCCTACTCAAAAACAATCATGCACCGCTATAAAAATCCTCTTATACTACTAAATAAAAATAGCCTATACCTTAGTGGCTTACCTACCATCCCTGAAATAACCCAATGCGGAGCATCTTCATGCAAGCTAAAAACGGATTTTTCATTAACTTCATACGGCTAGCCGGTCCTTTTTGGAACTCTGAAAATAAAGGTCTTATCCGCAACCGAACTTTAGCCCTTTTTTTTCTCACCGCATTACAAATTGGTATTGCTGTTGTTATTACTCAATGGAGCGCGGACCTTTTTAATGCTTTAGAACAACACTCGATGTCAGGGCTGTTTCGGCAAATAGGTCTACTGATACTTATTTTTACTGCCAGCATGGGCATTACTTACTTACACTTAATCGTTAAGCGACATTTACAAATTAGCTGGCGCGCTTGGTTAACAGAGCGCGTTATCGGCCAATGGATGAATAAAGGCCATCAATATCAAGTTTTACATATACAAACCGTAGATCATGACAACCCTGATGGTCGTATCGCTGAAGACATACGCATTTCAACAGAAATCGCTATAGAATATAGTCACGCCATCTTCTATAGCGCCTTGCTATTCATTAGTTTTTCACAAATACTCTGGGCGCATTCTGGTGTCATTAACATTGATTTAGGTCTTTTTACGCTGCCTATTCACGGCTATTTAGTTTGGATAGCTATTATTTATTCTGTCAGCGCCTCCATGTTCGGCTGGTGGGCAGGAAAGCCTTTAACAACCACCACCAATATCATGCAATCAGCTGAAGCCAATTTTCGTTTCGGTCTCGTTAAGGCCAGAGAAAACTCACAGGCTATCGCTCTCATTCATGGTGAACTGAATGAGCAAAGACGTTTTCAGCATTTGTTCTTTTCCATTACCGAAATTTATAATCGACAAAGCCATGCCTTTGCCAACATTCTGCTATTCAATTCTGGTTATTCGGTCTTATCAATGGCATTCCCCATCCTAGCTGCTGCACCTCGCTTTATTTTAGGCAGTATTACCCTAGGTGCATTAATGCAATCAGTACAAGCCTTTCAACAGCTATCCACCGCTATCTCATGGCCAGTCAACAATATGGCGGGCATTGCTCAGTGGAGAGCCTCAGTAGAGCGCGTATTGGCCTTAGTTAAAGCACTGGATGACTTAGAACAAGAAATTGCTCGCCCTGATCCACAGCGTATCTTATTAGAAAAACCTGATCAGTCTATCATGCGCTTAAAAAACCTATGCCTGTCCAAACTCGATGGTGAGGTTATTTTATGCAATGTTAATGCTGAAATTAATCTAGGTGATCGGGTACTGATTACTGGCGATGCATTTACAGGTGCCCGACTATTTAAAGCCATTGCCGGACTTTGGCCTTGGGGCTCAGGCTGCATTGAATTACCCGATAGTGAGCCCATGTACTTCATGCCACCTCGCCCCTATTTACCGGATGGCACACTACATGCCACTATTTGCTATCCATGGCCTTGCGAAACCTTTAGCTTAGCTTCAATTCAAGAAGCACTAAGGATAACGGGACTGACTCAATTATTAGATCAACTAGAACAATTTGATAACTGGGAATCCACGCTAAACCCAGAACAACAACAACGCTTAGGCTTAGTTAGACTGTTGCTCTATAAACCAAAATGGATACTATTGCAAGAAGCCTTCGATTCACTAAGTGCTGAAGACGAAATCGCGATGTTCCGTTTGATCTGCCAACAACTGCCTGATGCCTCGCTATTAACCATCAGCCATGAAGCTCAGGTTGCGGTTTTCCATAACAAAACAATTGCCTTAGAGCCCTAGCATTGTGATCACTCGCACACAGCCATCACTTAAAAAACTCCGAGGCGTTAACCTCGGTGGTTGGCTAGTGCTGGAAAAATGGATGACGCCTAGTTTGTTCGCTGGCCTTAACGCTGAAGATGAAACCTCCTACTGCGTAGAACTAGGCGCAAAAGCCACGCCCGCACTCCATGAGCATTGGCATCATTTTATTACCCGCAAAGACTTTGCTTGGCTTGCCAGCATCGGCATTAATGCCGTACGAATTCCTATAGGCCATTGGTTGTTTGGCGCAGATTATCCTTACCACCCTGCTTATGGTAGCTCTTTACATCCTTATGTCGAAGGTGGCTTAGCCATACTTGATCAAGCCTTTGACTGGGCCGAAGACCTTGGATTAGTGATAGTCCTAGACTTACACGCTGCACCTGGCTGTCAAAATGGTTTCGATAATGGTGGTATCCTCAATGTCTGCGAATGGCATACTAAACCAGAATATATTGAACACTCACTCAACATATTGGAACGCTTATCTGAACGTTACCATAATCGCCCTGCCCTACAGGCCATAGAAGTCTTAAACGAACCACACAGCACACTCGATACCGCATTGTTAAAACAATACACTACCGATGCTTACCAACGCATACGTCAATATTGTCCCGCAGATCAAGTCGCTGTGGTTTTTCATGATGGTTTTCGCAGCTTTAGAGACTACAGCGACTTCCTTTGCGAACCAGATTATTCGAATATCATCCTAGACATACATCGTTACCAATGCTTTGGTCGTGCCGAACAAGATGCCAATATCTACGATCATATCCGCGATGCCGTCATCGATTGGCAACACGAAGCTAACGAGATCATTACCGAATTCAACCATGCCGCTTATGTCGGCGAATGGAGTTTGGGCATGGACTATCGTAGCGAATTAGCGTGGTCTAAAGGCCCTTTTAATTATCCCACTAAAGTCATGGATAATTTCCAAACCAACCTCGCCTTTCGTGGCTATGCCGCCGCCCAACTACTCACCTTTGAAAAATATCTAGGTTGGTTCTTTTGGAGCTACAAAACCGAAACTATGCCGGGCTGGAGTTTTAAAGACTGCGTAGCGAATGGCTGGTTACCCGATAATTTTAATGACGATGGTTGATACCTTTAATCCAGCACATCAAGCTACTGCATTAACAAAACCATTACCTCACTCCATCTAAACCATGCAACTCCCCAAACTACGCACACTACAACGAGCCACATGGCTTAAGGTTCATCTTTATCTTGCCCTCAGTGTAGGCTTTCTTTTCGCGCTCATGGGGCTTACCGGCAGCCTGAGCATGTATCGGGTAGAACTGGATGAATTACTAAATCCACAATTGGTCATTGAACAAGCTCAAGGCAGTTACCAATCTCTTGATAAAATCATGGCCGCAGTCAAAGCGGCCCATCCCACTCGATATGGCGCTTGGACCTTAGAAATGCCACGCTCAGCACATAGCATGGCAACCGTCTGGTATGACAAACCGACTGAAACTTTTTTTGAGCTTTATGCACCGCTGATGGTGTCGGTCAATCCTTATACTAGCGAAGTCGTAGCCAGTCGTTTTTGGGGGCAAACCGCCACCACTGGGCTGCTTGATTTGCATACCCAATTAAAGCTAGATCGCTTTGGCTGGAATGCCGTAGGCTTATTAGGCGTGTTGTTATTGATATCCTGCGCCACCGGCTTGTATTTATGGTGGCCCGGTCTTAAAGCTTTACCCCAAACCTTTAAACTACGCCATCAGTCGGGCATGATGTGGCTGGCCTTCGACTTACACCGCTTAATAGGCCTGTTCAGTGCACCACCCCTGATGGTATTGGCCTTTACCGGCTTATTGCTCAGCTATCCTATCATCCTAGAAACCCTAGTCGGCACTTCAGGTATGGAGCATAGTGAAACCGGACGCACCATTACCAGCACCGCAATCCCTAATAATCACCCTACAG
>CAIVYW010000610.1 GCA_903910205.1 uncultured Methylococcaceae bacterium
ACCTTCATCCTTACCAATTTGTACATAAGCTAGAATTTTATCAAACTGTTGTTTTGAAGCTTGAGCACCGACCATGGTTTCTGTATCTAAGGGATTGCCTCGTTTAATCTGCTTGGATCTAGCGATCACTTTAGCGATAAACTCATCGTAGATAGATTCTTGGACTAATAAACGCGACGGACATGAACATGATTTTTTTATTTACAATCAAACCGCTTCGAATAATAACTCATTATTTACAAAGAGTTTAATAACTTAAGCATCTAAAACCACATACAATAGCGACGAATGGACTTTAGAATACATTTTTAAAAACATCACCTAGGTTTATTGAAAAATTTTGTTCGATTATTTTCGATCTTGCCTGTGTACAGCGGCTTGCTGTCACAACTTATTAGAGCGCGTAGTGAAACCTCCCTATGACTTACGGACTTTCAAGGATTTTCACTCCTAGGTGAGGCAGATAATCCTTTAATAACGTATTCATATAACTCATGAGCTTGCTGATCGGAAAGATCATGTTCTGTAAAAACGGGCATAGGCCCTTTTAAGCCATCAGGAAGCTTTGGATTTCTAACGAAGGCAACAAACTCTTCATAGCTTGCTAACTGTGGCGCTGAACGCAGTGGTAGGTGAGGATAAAGAATATTACCACCATTAGAGTGGCAACCAGAACAATGCCCTTCAAAAACAGCACGTCCTAGAAATAGACCATCGGTTGCGATGGGTGTTCTGCCTTCATAAACCAGTTTCCCTCCAAAATAACCAAGACCTAGAACATTAAAAAGACAGCATATAAACAATAACCTCATTACTAAAGGCGGTGTATTTGGAATTTTCCCGACTATTAACATAGCAGACAAGAGTAGAAATAATAATATGGCAAGCCCCATTTTCATTTTAATAGCGTATATCCAAGCACCGGAATAATAGTGTTGCCAATCCAAGATTCCGGCCAGTACTGTTGGAAAAAGCAAGGCAAAGGCAATGACTACCGCATGATAAGCCGACTGTATAAAACTTTTTTGTGGCCACCAAAAAACACCTAGACCTACACAAAATGCGACAATGACTGCACCAATAGGTCCATGAGTCAGTGGTGGATGTAATGGATGAATATAGCCTATTTTTTCAAGGCTATTATAGAGCCGCTCAATCATTTTTAGGATCGCCATCACCAGCTTTAATCAAGCCTAATGCGCCCTTGCCGACAAAATTAAAAGCATGAGTGACCATAGGATAAAGTCCATCTTCTGCTGTAGTGAATTCTATGATCGCCCCTTGGGCAGGCGCTAAATCCACCGCTTGCGCACCATAATGACCTTTATTTTCAGGCGTTAACTCTATACCTTCCTTGATAACTCGACTAAATATCGTACCTACGACATGAAAGGAACTATCTTCATTGGGACCCGCGTTGAGTACATACATCCGAACTTTTTTGCCGGTACCAACTTCAATAGGATGATCTTTATATTGATTAGCTACGCCATTAAAAACCACATAATCTGGATCATGTAAACTGGCTTTATGTAAATCCGTAGTATGGCCTTCTTGCCCTACATAAAACTCACTTTGTACAAGGGCGAATTCATGATCTACCTTTGGCAGACCTTCGCGTGGCTCAACGATAACCATGCCGTACATACCACTGGCAATATGGTGTAATGCTGGATTTGAACCACAATGATACATCCAGACTCCCGCATAATCGGCGCGCCATTGGTAAAGTTTTTCTTCACCGGGGTTGATACTGGTCATCTCATCATTCCATGCCACCTGACTGGAATGAAAGTCCACTGAATGAGCGAGCTTATTGGAGGCTGGATTAGATAGATGAATACGTACCATGTCACCTAAACGAACATGAATGACAGGACCTGGTACTTTTCCGTTATACGTCCATAGTTGTTGAGATACGCCTTTGGCTACAGTATTTAGCTTCTCTTCTGCTCTCAAGTAAATATCACGAGTTTCAAAGGGCAACAATGCCGGTACTTTTGGATCATAGGGTGAATAATTAGCTAAGAGCTCTGTCGCTTTACGCTCAGCATGGTGACCTTCACTATTGACAGTAATTGTGCCGAACATGCCAGCGTCTTTATGTCCCGGTAAAGAACAAGAGTATCCTAGACCTGAATCGGGAATATCTAAAAGAGTGGATGCTTGCTGGCCTGGAGCAACAACGAGCTTAATACCATTGGAAAATACAATATCGTGAGGAATAGTTGTGGTGTTGGAAACATTAACAGCATAGCGACCAGGCTTTACTACCTCAAGTTTTGAAGGAGAGTAACTCATAGCGAGTATATTGATGTTTAAATCACCACTGATCACAGCTTGATCAGACTCAGATTCGCTAGAAGGTATGACTTGGCAAGCTGATAGAGCGATCGCTAATAGCAGAATAACTACTAAAGTATAGCGATTAGCTTTCGTAATACTATGTTGTATCCCCTGTAGTTGTTTGTTTTTAATCGTAGAAGACAATAGTAGAGTATTCATGACTCCCTCTTATTATTACTGACATTAATGACCGGCTGTTCAGACATTAAAACTTCAAATTGATTCATTAAAAATATTTTAAATAGACCTTTCTAACCTTATCATCAAAAACCACAGAAAAGAGCTGAAAGACCTTTAGCATACATTTTTAAAAACGGCTATATATAAGCCATCAATTTTTCAACGCTTTCAATACGTTTATTTTTAACTTTTGCAGCCGCAATTTTCTCATTAAAGATTGAGAAAATACACTTATTGACATAGCTGTTTGAAGAGTCTTTATGTGAAGTATAAAAATTTTTGCTCCTCCAAACAGCGGTTAATTTAATCAGGTAGTCAATACAAAAGATATTCGTAAGAATACCTATAAAATTTCGATAGAGCGTTAATTCTATAAAGTTCTATACCATTTTGTTTAGGCGTTTTTGATAGCAAGCACACACGATAAGCTAAACTGTAGCTCAGAAAAAGGCAGCCCCTATAAAGCAATATATACTTATAAAATCAATATGTTGAGCTAACCTATGTTTCACACCGATGGTTTATAGGGAGCTATCTAGCCTTTACATCCTAGTGGAAAATGGCGCTTGCTAGTCTAATCTTTCAGACTAGCTTTATAACTAACAGAGATGGCATTTAGATACCCGCAGAGAATTAATTTTTAGTAATGCCGGCGTACTTAACTATAATACACACAGACACTTTAAATAAGGATCAAAATCCATGACTATCAATAATGCAAAACATAAAGTAGTAATAGTGGGTGGTGGTGCAGCAGGATTGGAACTGGCGACGCATTTGGGGCAACAATTAGGTAGTAAACACTTAGCTGATATTACTTTAATTGATGCAACGTCTACACATATCTGGAAGCCTTTATTGCATGAAGTAGCAGCAGGGACGCTGGATGAATCTGAGCAAGTTGAATATTTACCACAAGGCTATAGAAATCATTTTCATTTTAGATTAGGCAGAATGGAAGGTTTAGATAGATCCAACAAAAAAATCTATGTCAGCCCAACGCTGAGCGACAGTGGTGAAGAATTGATCCCTAGTCGTAGCTTTGATTATGATACCTTAGTCATGGCCATCGGTAGCGTAAGTAATACATTTAATATCAAAGGCGTAGCAGAACATTGTTTATTTCTGGATACCTCTGCGCAAGCCTTTAAGTTTCAAAAACAATTATTTGAATCTTATTTAAAAAGCTATATCGGCAAAGACACTGCGCACATTAAACCACTGTCTATTGCTATCGTTGGCGCAGGAGCCACGGGGGTTGAGCTTGCCGCACAACTACACGAAGTCACCAATGTACTGGCGCAATATGGTTTAAATGAAGAAAGTACGGTCAAGCTCACGATTATTGAAGCGGCCACCCAATTATTACCGGCCTTACCTATTAGTTTAGCAGCTGCAACTCAACAACAACTGGTCAGTCTAGGTGTTGATCTTAAAATGGGACGACGAGTTACTGAAATAAATCAAGCAGGCATTGCAACCCATGACGGCGAATTTATAGATGCTGATTTAAAAGTTTGGGCAGCAGGTATTAAAGCGCCAGACTGGTTAAAAAATCTGGATGGCTTAGAAACCAATGCGATTAATCAATTAATCGTCGACAGCACCTTAAAAACCAATGACGATCATATCTTTGCGATGGGCGATTGTGCAGCCTGCGCTTGGCAAGGTCATAACGGTAACGTTCCACCCAGAGCACAAGCCGCTCATCAACAAGCCTCTACCTTAGCAAAAACCATCAAACATCGATTAAAGGGCGGAAAACCGGTCGATTTCGTTTATTATGATTACGGATCACTGGTTTCATTGGGTAAATACACCACGGTCGGTAACCTAATGGGAAATTTAATGGGAACCGTAAGTATCGGTGGCTTTATTGCCAAAATGGTTTATTTATCACTTTATAAAATGCACCAAGTAGCTATCCACGGCTATTTCAGAACCGCTATGTTAACATTGTCAAACGCCTTCCGGCGCAGTGTTTATACTAAAATAAAAATGCACTAAAACCTTTAAACTACAATAAGACTTATAATATGTTTGAAATAGAATATGAATTTGGCGAAGAAGATCTGATTAACTTTAATTCAGCGCGTTATATGAAGACCGAAGCCTATCAAAATGACCAACGCATGAATCGTTTGATTGTGCCGGCTGTGATGACACTGATTGGGACTTTTTATTACTTTTACTATCAAGACCTTACTACCGCAGCTTACATCGTAATAATAGCGGCACTTTGGTCATTCCTTGTACCTAAAACAGCACTATCACGTTGGCAACAAAAGTTACTCAAATCTTATACTCCTAAAGAAAAAAGCAATATATTTGGCACTTATCATTTAAGTATAGATCCTTCTGACCCTACTCACTTATTAGAAAAATCACCCAGTGGTAAGCATAAAATGGCTTGGGCTGAATTGGTTAGAGTCGAATATGGTAAACGCTATGTTTATATCTATATTGATTTAACCACTGCCTTAGTTATTCCTGTTGATAAGGTAAAAAAGGGGAATTTAGAAGCGTTTGCTGAACAAGCAGAAAAGATGATTGAGCGGTTTGCCTAGTAAAAATTAGTCAATCGTAATTATTTAGCCGCCCTCTCTTTGCTCTCCTTCTTTTTCAAAGGGGGGAGGTGAATAATTACGTTCAATCTACTTTATTGTGACTAACACAAAATGCAGTCCTGTCATTCCGACTTAGACTGCCAAAAATCAGTTGCCATGAATGGCAATAATCTGTATCAATAAACTGACCTTATAATCCGATGAAGCACTATCCACATTCGATGAGTACATCCTTGTACTCTGAATTCCAACACAGCTCTATTTAAAACAAATTTGCATTGACACTAAGGATATCGAGAAGGATCGCCTGACATGAATCCATGCTGCGGTGAAGATCTCGGCAATTTATTTACCCCCTATAAATCACATAAACCAAGTTTAAGGTTGCCTATTTTCACAACCCAATATTCATCAACAGTCCGTTGGGTTGTAACAGCACAATACTAACGCCCCACTTGCCATTCAAAATAGACTATGAATAAAACCATCACTATTGAACTAGATACCGGCACGCTTCGCTTAGAGGTGGAGTCTGGTCGTATTCCACTACAACGTTTACTAGGCTTTGCAGCACGCGTCAGTAGTAAACGTAAGTTTTTATTGGTCAGTAAAGTATTAGGTAAACATTATCCTGTTTCTCCTAAACTCATGAGCTGGTCTTACCGTGCTTTAGCGAGAGCGGTACTTAACAGTGGCATAGGCAAGAATTCGCTATGGATAGGTATGGCAGAAACAGCAACCGGACTCGGTTATGGCGTATTTGAAGCTGCTTATCATGAAAATGCCGCTAACACCTTATTTTTACAAACCACCCGTTATCATTTGGAAGGTATTGAGCGTTTGGAGTTTGAAGAAGCCCATAGTCATGCAACTGACTTTTTTCTGTATTATCCTGTACAAGCAGATTATCGAAAACGGTTTTTAAACGCAGAAACACTCGTACTAATCGACGATGAAATTAGCACTGGCAAAACATTTTTACGCCTAATTAACGCTTATCAAGCGGTCAACTCTCAACTATCTAAAGTATTTATCGTGAGTTTGGTCAATTTTGCGCATCCCGATGATCGTGCTGCATTAGAAGCACAAGCTGGAGTAGAGGTCGTATGGATTTGTTTTCGACAAGGCATTTTACACTTTGAAGACCGTACCAATGCCGCTATTGATAACATCACCATTAATGTGTCGGGCAACGGCGAATGTAAGCAACATTTACTGGCTTGGCCAGGGCGTTTAGGCATTATAACTCCCATTAACTTAGGCACTGATATCATAGAGGATTTATATCAGAGCGGCTTAAACCGTGAGTCCAATGACCCACGTCCTTTATTAATCCTAGGCACTGGTGAATGTAATGCACCGGCATATTTACTAGGGCGCATCCTTGAGAATGCTGGATTTAAAGTCAAGGTGCAAAGTACGACACGCTCCCCCATTCATGTAGGCAATGATATTGCTTTGGTCTGTCAATTTGAAGACAACTACCAAGATAACATTACTAATTTTATTTACAATTTAAATCCAGCCGATTATCGAGACATTATACTTTGCCACGAAACGCCACTAGGGCCAGCGCTTATCGACCGCTTACAAGCTTGGCATGCCATTAGTGCTAGATTTGAACTTCAACCACAAGACAGTAACCATGCAAAGCTACATTTTTTTAGACCTTGACGACACCTTGTTTCAGACCTTGAGAAAATGCCCACTAGGCGCAGATGACCCTACGTTACAAGTCAGAGCGAGTTTAGCAGATGGCACCGCTAATTCCTATGCAACCCATAAACAACAATGGTTATGGCAATGGCTAGAGCAAGGCTTTAAAATTGTGGCGGTTACCGGTCGTGACAGTCTTGCCTTTGATCGCGTTAACCTACCTTTTCAAGAAGAAGTCGTTTTGAATCATGGTGCCATTATTTTAAATAAGCAACGTACTATTGATCAAATCTGGATGGCTAGCATGAAACAAAGCTTACCCCCTTATCATGAAAAGCTCCTAGCCCTATGGCAAGCTATCGTAACTTATTGCCGGCAATCTACTGGCTTTAAAACTCGATTAGTCGACGATTTTGATATCACTTGGTACGGTGTCATCAAACATGCCGCTGGCACTGAAAGCGCTCTTACGCCCTTATTAAACGATATTATTAAAGGACATAAACATATACAAGATGGCAGCTTATATTGGCACTTAAATGGCAACAATCTGGCGGTATTACCAAAAATAATTAACAAAGAAAGCGCTGTTAGCTATTTAATGGCCAAATACAAAAAGCAGTATCCGGCTATATTAACCTTTGGTGCAGGAGACAGTCACACCGATGCTGCATTTATGGGTTTATGTGATTACGCATTAATTCCCAAAAACACCCAATTATTTAACACGATGGCTTTTACGAAATGACAGCAACAACCCCATTTACTGGTAGCTATACGCGCAATGACGTGCAGTTTTTGTTACAACCGATTGCTTTACCCGATACGCCTGTACATATCAAAGAAGCGCTCATTCAATCAGGAAAAAAACATTATTCGCAAATGCTTAGCCATGAAGCTTTGCCGCCAGATGATTATTTACCCTTGTTTTATAGAGCAATGGAATTAAACCAAGCCACTATGGCCAAACACCTGTTGTTACTGGCGCAAAGCATTATAACAACGCGCCCTGAAGGCGTGACTATTGTATCATTAGCGCGTGCAGGAACACCGGTAGGCATATTACTCAAACATATTTTAAAGCGTCATTTCAACACACAGGTTGATCATTACTCCATTTCCATCTTACGAGATGTTGGTATAGATGCTAATGCACTACGTTACATTTTAAAAAATCATACACCAGAATCTTTAGTCTTTGTGGATGGCTGGACTGGCAAAGGAGTTATTTCAAGACAATTAACTGCCAGTCTACAGGCTTTTGCAATCAGTGATGGCATCACGATTCCAGCCGAGCTTTATGTATTAACTGATTTATCGGGTTGGGCAACGGCTGCACCTTCTTCAGAAGATT
Source organism: uncultured Methylococcaceae bacterium (assembly GCA_903910205.1). Lineage (GTDB taxonomy): Bacteria > Pseudomonadota > Gammaproteobacteria > Methylococcales > Methylomonadaceae > Methylobacter_C. The sequence continues at coordinate 8,104 of CAIVYW010000610.1, forward strand.
ATTTAATTCCTTCGGCTATACTCAATGCAACGATTTCTGGGCTAGTGAGTCGTTCATTTTATGATCCGGCTATAGCCAACAGTACTGATTTTCATGGCTGCCTTTATTATGATCGATTTGTCGGATACGACTTATCGTCATATTTTATTGATACACTACTCACCACTGCGAACGGTCTCTGGCCCTTTTTAAAAGGTAAACTGGAAACCCAAGCTAGCTCTCGATCCGCTTTACAAAATCAATCCAAACAATTTTTAGACTGGGTATGTCAACACTATGGTATTACGCGACCCAATTACATTAAACCAGGTATAGGAGAAGCAACTCGCGCACTATTACGCCGCGAAACACAATTATTATTGTTACAAGATTTAAATTGCGATGCAACGTTACACTTACGTTGGTTAGCTCAAGCCAAATCTACCCCAATCATCATTTTAAAAGACTTGCCGTATCGCGCCGTTGCCTTAATCAAAGAGCTTAACTTATGAATACCGCCTTAAAATCATACTCACCTTGGCGATTGGGCGCTCCACTTTATATGCCTGGAAATCGCCGCGATATTATAGATATTGCCAACGGTGATAAATATCCGATGTTACGCTCTATGATATTTTGTACTGAAGATGCCGTCGCAACTATCGATGTTGATAGCTGTCTACGTCACCTAGGCTTATGCTTACAGGGCTTTAAAGAATCACCCCATCGTTATCGCTTTATTCGTGCTAGAAACCCTGAGATTTTAGCGCGTTTACTAACCTTGCCTCATATTGAGAACATAGATGGCTTTGTACTTCCTAAATTTAACGAAAGCGTATTTCATGCTTATTTTGATCAATTAAAAGATACTCCTTTTAAAGTAATGCCCACCTTAGAAACTCAAGATGTTTTTGATAATAGCGCTATGACCGAATTACGGCAGGCCTTATTACAAGAGGATATTGCCCAACGTATCATTACCCTTAGAATTGGTGGCAATGATTTAATGAATCTTTTAGGTCTACGTAGAACAAAATCTTGCACGCTTTATGAAACGCCTCTAGGTGTCGTCATTTCCCAATTAGTCACTATTTTTAAGCCTTATGGCTTTTCATTATCAGCACCAGTCTTTGAATACTTAAATGACGCGGCCACTTTACAAAAAGAAATAATGCTAGATTTAGCCCATGGCCTTATAGGTAAAACAGCCATACATCCGACACAAGTGCCTTTAATAGAATCCGCCTATGCTGTTGATAACGAAGACTACGAAATGGCTCACGCCTTATGTGAGCAAGCAGCACCTGCCGTTTTTAGAATGCATGATGCCATGTGCGAAGTAGCAACCCATCAACAATGGGCACAAAACATTTTAAATCGACAGCACTGTTATGGTCTAAACGACAACTTGCCGCTAAAAGAATGCATAGAATTTTAACTTTAATGCTTTAATAACCTCACCATAACCGTTACCATCCATTACTAGGAATCCAATATGAGTTTTGATAATTTTTTAAGCCAACTAAAAACTAAAGCTAATGAATTAAAAACAGAGGCCTTAAAATTTAAAAACAAAGACTTTCTTAATGCTGCTATGGCAGGCTCTGCCCTGATTGCTATGGCTGATGGCAGTATTAGTTCTGAAGAAAAACAAAAAATGATTAAGTTCATTGAAAATAATGATGCACTCTCTATTTTTACCATTAGCGATGTCATTAAGGCGTTTCAGGAATTTGTCAGTCAATTAGAGTTTGATAAAGACATAGGTGAAGCTCAAGCTTATCAAGCACTAGGTAAAATGAAATCTAACAGCGAAGCCTCGCGTCTGCTGATTAGAATGATTATCGCTATCGCCGCTTCTGATGGAAACTTTGACGCTCAAGAAAGAAACATAGCAAGCAAAATAGCCAAAGAACTCGGCCTCGAACCATCCGAATTTGAACTATAAGCGACATTTATCCCAGATAAATCTATCTTCGCTAACTCTTAAAAATATAGCGAAGGTAGATTTTTAAGCTTCAGTATTATTAGATTCACTACTAACTGAACAATCAATGCCTTATGACTTTAAACTTAGCCCTTACCATCGATTACCATAGCACCATACTCTTCTGGGGTTATTAGGCCACCAAGAGAGGCTGCAATATGCAGATCACAGGCTGGCAGAGCGTCTTGTAATGCGTCAATCCGCTTCCATTGCGCTGCGGGTGTTTCTTTACCTTCTTGCGGCACATATTTTGAAGTTTCCAGTTTATTCATGGCATGAATATAGCGTGGACAATTAATAAAAACCTCACTGATTTTTATCCGAACAATCATATCTGCTCCAGGATACTCACTGAGTAATTCATCATTAGTTTCTATACTGGCATCACCATGCACTCGCACACGATGTGGATTTTCAAAATCAATAAACAACATCCCAATTTTGGCATTACCTTGAATATTACCTAAAGAAAGAAACATCCCATTGCCATCATAACTGGGAAAAGCCAAGGTTTGTGAATCAATCACCTTTACCAATCCTAGGTTACCACCTTTATAAGAGCAGGTCGGATAACCACGATGATCAATCGTCGTTAAAAAGAAAAAGTCGCGGCTTTCTATAAAAGCTTGATGCTGTTCGCTAATGAGATTTTCTACAATTATTTGTTGTAAACGCTCAGCAAGTTTACGGGTATCATGCTGATCTTGAAGTTGCTGTTGTTCCAAGCTGTAAAAAGCATCCATTGACGCCTCCTTAAATAAAAATGATTAAGCCTCATTGTGCCAGAATGTTATTGCTTGGTATACCTAAGCGTTTTTGTCTATTTATTCGTTTTGGCTTCCACCTTAAGGAAAAATCAAATATTACTAAAACGTTCCATTTGATAGAATAGCCGGCATCTTAACTAACATAGACTTTATTGAGCTTTACTAAAACCCATGATTAAATCCAACATAAGTACTAGATTACAGCAATCAGTCATCTATAATGACCATAAATCCTGACTCGTCGGTGAAAAAATCACACCGACTTAAGAACCTTCCTTAACTCTTACTTAATCTTATAGTAAGAAAATAACCGATATATAACTGAGAACTCTTTTTTTAAATGAATACTGTGAAATCGATACTACATCTTTTGATTCCTATTTGCTTACTTTTAGCCCCTAATTATAGTTATGCTAGCCATGCGGCAATAATGATTGATGCTGCAAATGGCAGTGTTCTGCATGAAGAAAACGCGACTCATTCATGGTATCCAGCCTCACTCACCAAAGTCATGACCCTGTATATGACTTTTGATGCCTTAAAAGCAGGTGAAATTAATCTTACCGACACCTTAACTACGTCCCTGCATGCTTCACGGCAACCCCAAAGTAACCTAGGCTTAAGACAAGGTGAAAAACTAACGGTACAAGAGGCTATTTTAGCGGTCATCACACGTTCAGCCAATGATGCGGCCGTAGTATTATCAGAACATTTAGGCAGCACTGAAGAAAACTTTGCTATTAAGATGACCACTAAGGGACATTCTTTAGGCATGTATGATTCTCATTTTATGAACGCAACTGGGCTTCCGCATCCTTGGCAAGTGACTACCTCCCGCGATATGGCGATACTTGCATGGAAAACTCAGCAAAACTTCCCTGATTATTATCCCTTCTTTTCCGCACATACCTTCAATTTTAAGGGTCGCGAATTACACGGTATCAACAAATTTACTGCGAATTATCCGGGTGCAGAAGGCATGAAAACAGGCTTTACCTGCGGCTCTGGCTATAACCTAATTTCCGTAGCCAACCAAAACGGCAAGCGACTTATCGGTGTTATATTAGGCGGCATAACCAGTCCTGAACGTTATCAACTTATGATTAAGATGATGAATAACGGCTTTGCTAATCGAGGCGATGTAAATCCTGCCACCAATATTAATACCATGACCAGCAATGCAGGCGGCATACCACCCGTTCAGCTCGGCTGTGGCAATATGCCATCAACTAGGATCGCCTCAAGTGCTAGCAATGATGCTTATATCCCAAAAACTAAACTTAACAGAAGACTTAATCATGGTATTCACCACACAACAATAATGCCTACTTTGAAAAAGACAGCCACCATTCCACCTATTGCCAAACCAAAACCAAAAATCGTTACTAAGCATAAAATCAAGCCAACTAAGATAAATCCGGTTAATAACACTCGCTATCATCACCCAAAATAGCAACATTTCATGATCATTATGACGACACGTACTATAACTCTTGATGATCCAACTATAATAATAATGTCAACAAAGCAGGAATAAATTTATCATGAATCAAAACCAAGCAAGCCCTTACAAACCACTATTATTGTGCAGTCTAACCCTAGCTATAGCTCTCACCGGCTGCGCAACTACCTCACCTACGCCTGAAAAAACTGATCCATGGATAGGTTGGAATAAAGGCACCCAATCATTTAACGATAATATTGACAAGGCTATTTTAAAACCGGTGGCAAAAGGCTATCAGTGGATTACCCCAACTTTCGTCAACGACGGCATCACTAATTTCTTTAGTAACATTAATGATATCGGTGTCACTATCAATGACTTATTACAATTTAAACTAAACCAAACAGGCATGGATGCAAGTCGATTACTGGTCAACTCCACCGTCGGTGTTGCAGGCTTTGTTGACGTAGCAAAACTAATAGATTTACCTAAACATAAAGAAGATTTCGGACAAACGCTGAGTGTTTGGGGCGTTCCTTCTGGCTCTTATCTAGTTTTGCCCTTTTTAGGCCCTAGTAATCCTAGAGACGCGGTAGGCATAGTGGGCGATGCGTTATTTAATCCATTGACGTATGTCTCTGCCTTTGGAACCACGGCTATCAGCGCCGCTATTGCAGGCTCTAAAGCCGTTGATGTGGTTGATAAACGTGAAAACTTAATGACGACTGAAAAAATCATAGATGAAGGCTCAGTTAATCGCTATGATTTTATTAAAAACTCTTACCTACAAAATCGTGATTTCCTAATACACGATGGAAACTCTAGCCAAGATATTGATTTACTAGAAGACAATTCTGGCACAAACACTGGCAATTCAACGCCCTCTACACAAAACCAAAATAGTACAGATAAATCAAGCACTGATTCTACTAAAGCTAAACATACACTTGAGCTAACAACCCCTAAGTAAAAGTCAACCGCCAGGTAGATTGGGCTGCATCTTTTTGCAACCCACCCTCCTGGCTACTTCAAACCGTGTGATTGCTTAGCCATCAGCAACCATAAACGATTTGAATTTAATCTGAAAGCTCACAAGGCATTCAGATTAAAGCCCACTCCATAAAATAATGAAAGGTTACTTATGAATTACAAAACAACCATTATCAAACTGGCTATCAAATGGACACCAAAAAAGATAGTCGTCTGGATCGCCAATTTCATACTTAAGGGCATTGCTCAGTTAATTGATTTTGATTTAGACATAGACGCACGAAAAGTCTATGTGCATATTAAACTCACGGGGGAAGCTGAGTCCATTGAGGTGTGGCTAAATGATTTTGCTATTGCTAGCAAAGATAATGCTTATCAGCTATTAATTCAAGATGCGCAATCTAATCGCATTTGGTTAACCACTATATTCACACATATTATCGGAAGAGCTTGGAACATACCTGTGCCACCACAATTTGTAGGTCATTTTAAACTGATCGCTGAATTGTTTCCGCCGACTCCTATTGCAATAGAACATCAAAGTAACTAACAAAATTTAGCGGTTAGATCGAAAACGCCAAGCCCTAGCTTGGCGCTGACCTGAGTAATTTCGCCGATCGGGGACTCAGCGCTTTTAAGCATTAAGCTATAGAATAATTAATTGCCACCTGGCATACCTTTAAGCAACCAAGCAATAAAATTATCTCGGTTACGCGAACAGATCACCACCTTACCTCTGCCCGAAAACTTTAACACCATACCTTCACCGCTGGTGACACTATTCACCAACTGCCCTAATAGACCACTAGATTGTTGTGTTGCTACAGAAATCTCATGATGTAAGGCACTGTCCCAAGCCACGACATGAGCATTGTCTATAATAATATCTTTACCCGGCTCTACATCGAGCACAAAACTAGAACCAAAACCTGATACCGCTAATTTGCCGACACCACTGGCTTCACAAATAAAGAAACCACCGGTTTGACCAAACATGGCGGTGCCTAAGCTTTGTGAACGCACATTCAAGGTCACGCCACTTTCTGCTGCAACAAAAGCACCATCGGTAATTTTGTAACTAATAGCACCCACATCTAATACTTGTATTGCGCCTGGTAGAGTGGGTGACAATAAACAATCGCCATCCCCACGTATCGCCTCTATATGTTGCTGAAAAAACGATTCTCCATTAGCAAAGCGGCGCATCAAAGCACTACCTATGCCGCCAGTCATTTTCCCTTTTAGCTCTAAGGCGCTTTCCATCATCACCATCGCGTTAGATTCACAATAAATCTTTTCACCTTGCAACAGACTAATATGCAAAAAGGGATCAACATCGCCAGTCACTGTAAATTGTGCCATCTTTATAGCCTTTAGTTAAAATTCAAAGTAGGCATTATCTTTCACTTGTGCTGATTATTCCAATATTTACCATTTTCATCACGCCATGACTGGATATCCCAGTTATTTTCCTTTTCGCTTAACATCAGCGCACCTTTATCTGCAGTACTCCACCATAACGCACCGATTTGTTGATAACGTTGTAAGCTGAGCGGATGAGGATGACCAAATTGATTTTTATAACCAACAGAAATCAGTATGTATTTAGGCTGTACCGCCTGCAAGAAACTCAACGATGAAGACGTTTTACTACCATGATGCGGGGCCATTAAAATATCAGACTTTAATGCATGCCCATAAGTCTCTACCAACCAAGATTCTGCGGCAGCTTCTATGTCACTGACCAATAAGACGGATCCTTGTTTCGACTGTATTTTTAGTACACAAGAATTATCGTTATCTGAAGCAAAGCTTTGTTGTGGTGACAGCATGGTAAAGCTCACCTCATCCCAAACCCACGCTTGTCCTGCTACACAGGGCTGCGGCGCATATGCGCTTAATTGTTGTATAGCACTGGTTAATACTTGCTGAGTAGGCATCCCACGCAACAACGAATTTGCCCCGCCAATATGGTCGTTATCACCATGACTAACAATCAAGCTATCTAAGTGTTCAGTACCTTGTTGCCGTAAAAAAGGCAAGATGGCACTCTGACCCATATCACTTTCTGAAGAAAACTTAGCTCCCGTATCATAAACCAAACTATGATGCATGGTTTGTACGACTACGGACAAACCCTGCCCTACGTCCAGCACCGTCAACTTGATCGCACCGAGTACTGGTAGCTTAGGTGCAGTAAAAATTAACGGTAAAAACATGACCGCACTGAGCCATCGTGCAGGCATACCTCTAGGCGCTAACATCAACAAAATACCCGGCAAGGCAAATAGCAAGGCCCATGCCGAGGGCTGTGCGTGATTGATAGAGGCTAGCGGCAATTTTGCCAGTGCCGACAACAGCCACCATAAGCCTTGTAAAACACCGTCTACTGCGAAAAACAGGCCATGAGCGATGATCGGCACCGTAAACATTAACAGCACACCTATCAAAGCCACTGGCACCACTAATATACTGATAACAGGCACTGCTATAAAATTTGCCAGCGGTGAAATCAAAGACACTTGCTGAAAAAAGAACAATAACAAAGGGGCTAAGCCTACTGAGGTGGCCCAATTAATTTTGATCACTTCTAGCACATAACCAAACGAGCCTAGGCGGTTGGACACGGTATATATAATTAAACTGACCGCCAGAAAAGATAACCAAAAGCCCGCCGACAGGGCAGCTAATGGGTCGACAATCATTACTAGCAATAATGCGACGGCTAAGGTATTAAAAGGCCGAGTATTACGCTGAAAACTAATAGCCAGCATCACAACAGTTAACATAATCACAGAACGCTGAGTCGGCACGGAAAAACCAGCCAATCCAGCATAAAACAAGGCCGTTAACATCGCAGCAAGCGCGGCAACTCGCTGTGGTGAGTAAGCTAACACGCCTATCCTAGCCCAAAGCTTTAACACCAGCACATAAACCAATCCGGCAATCAAGCCTATATGTGAACCTGAAATAACAACGAGATGCGTGGTGCCAGTTTTTCGAAACACCTCCCACTCATGCTGAGAGATGCCACTGCCATCACCGATAGTGAGTGCTTTAATTAAGCCTAGATGAGCACAATCACTGGCAACTACCGATAAGCGCTCAGTAATCCTTTGTCGCCAAATAGCTATATGCGTCCATGCAAAAGCCACACCCAGCAATACTGGTTTAGGGCTGGGGCGAATATAACCCGTGGCGGCAATGCCTTCTGTAAATAACCAACGCTCATAATCAAAACCACCGGGATTGAAACTACCATGAGGTCGCTTTAACTTAACTGTCAATGACCACTGTTGACCCGCCTTAATAGGCTGTTCGGGATAATACCAATTTAATCTTAGCAATCGAGGTAGTTTTTGCCAGCAATTCAGAGCATTCTAGCGCAGCCTACAAATCAATGACTTAATGGGTATTAAAATTTTATTTTTCCGGCTATTTAAGCTTTAATGATCTATTTTCCATTAACTCCATAACCTAAAAATTATATTCCCAATGAAAAA
>CAIVYW010000611.1 GCA_903910205.1 uncultured Methylococcaceae bacterium
GTTTGATCTGTAATAACAGGGTAGCCAAAGGCTTCGTAATCTATGAGGTTACGATTAGCATTAATGAAGGTTAGTTGGCAAACAGAACTCATGGTCTCAAGGACATAACTGATCAAGGCTCTATTTTTAAAGTGAATCAGCCCCTTATCTTGATTAGCCATGCGCCTAGCACGACCACCTGCTAATATGACACCGGCTATTTTAGCGTTCTTTATTTGAGTAGACATGGTTAATAATAGAGCTCTGTAGGTTGGTTAGTCTCTTTTTGCCACTTAACTTATATGGCTACCAACTTAAAGCGGGACAGTTTCAGCCCAGACGAAAGGCTCAGGGCGAAAGATTAAGTCTAGGAGGCTAGCAAATTAAGGCGTGACAGATACTAGGCTTAATCCTCACTGCCATTAAGTTAGTGGAATTCAATATGCAGTGGGAGTGGCTTTAGCCACGACAATCGTGGCTAACGCCACTCCCACATTGCTCAAAAAACCTTAACTTAATGGCAGTGAGAGGCTTAACCCATCGCCCTTCGCCCTTTGTCTGTGCTTAGAAGATCCCTATCTAAAAATGAACGATTTAGCTAAACCGTCCCGTCTTAAGTTGGTAGCCGTATTTTATAAGGGCGTATGCAATACGCCCCTAGTGTGCCATCACCACAATGTTGTCGTTCCTGTTTGGGAACAATAAATAAAACTTGTGTAGATACCTATGCTACAAAGGGGGGAGTTGGATGCTACTTGATTACATTATTTCGTACTCATTCCTTAGCAGAAATCTCGCGTTAACGCCATTCTCCACGTTCCATACGATAGCGTTCACCATCTTCATGGCGATGCCAGCGATGTTCCATCCATTCGGCATTGGGTCTAGGTGGGTGTGACCATTGGCCAGGTATCCATATCCAACGATTTTGCCAATTCCAATAGCCTGGTCTCCAAACATGCCTAGCTGAGGGTGCTTGCCTGATGATTTCTTGTTGTGAGGCAGGTGGCGCATTAGGCGCCATGCTTTCGTTTTCGCGCGATTCGATATTATAAATACGTTGCTGATTATAGTCTTGTTGTTGATCGTAGTTTTGCTGTTGATCGTAATTTTGTTGTTGATCGTCGTTTGGCGGTTGATTGTAGCCTTGTTGTTGATTGTAGTTAGGTGTCTGGTTGTAATAAGCAGGAGGATATCCCGCAAAACTTGCCTCTATACTGAGGGCAATAAAACAGCCTAGTATTGATGCCTTAAATAGCCTGTATTCATTTTTCATTTAGGAGCCTTATAAAGGATTGTTGTCAGGTATCTTGCCTGAAAGCACTTTCAACAGAGAGTACTTAAGCTTAATGAAAGCCATGTTTTTGCATACGATAAATCAGCGTGTCTCGGGTCAATCCTAGAAGCTTAGCTGTTTTGCTGCGATTGCCTTTAGTCCGATTAAGGGCTTGGTGAATGAAGTCTGCTTCTAAAGAATCTAGCTGTATGCCTCTTTCAGGTAGTCGCAGTGGCTCGGTTTTTAGCGCGATAGGATTGATAAATTCTGCTGGTAGATGCTCTGGTTCAATGATATTTCCAGCCATCAATATACTGAGTCTTTCACATAAATTACGTAATTCACGAATATTGCCGGGCCAAGGGTAAGCCTTAAGTGCCTTCAAAGCTAGTTTACTCAATTTGGGAGCCTCTATCGCGTGTGTAACTGCCATCATGTTCATAAAATGACTAATGAGTGCTTCGATGTCATCGCTACGTTGACTTAATGAGGGTAATTCTAAAGGAACGACATTCAATCGGTAATATAAATCTGATCTAAATTCCTTGGTAGTCACAAGCTTGAGTAGATCTGTATTGGTCGCGGCAATAATGCGTACATCAACGTAATAAGGTTTAACGTCACCTATGGCTAAACATTCACCCGACTCTAAAAAGCGTAATAGTTTAGCTTGTATAGAGTAGGGTAATGAATTGATTTCATCGAGAAATAAAGTGCCACCATCTGCGGCCTGAAAGAGTCCTTTAGTGCTAGCTGTCGCACCGGTAAAAGAGCCTTTTTTATGACCAAATAATTCTGATTGAATTAGGCTTTCTGGCAGGGCTGCGCAGTTTAAGGTAATAAAGGCTTTGTCAGTACGCGAGCTTGCTTTTTGAATGGCGTTAGCGAAGACTTCTTTGCCCGTGCCAGTTTCACCTTGTAATAAAACGGTGACATCCGTTGCCGCTACCATTTTGGCGCTACGAATTAATGAGTCTAATGAGGGGGATTGACCGATGATAGTTTTAAAATGACTCATGATAAACCTCTTCAGTGTATGCTCATGTGAGTATAAGCCATAGGGTTAAGCCAAGGTAAACCCGCTAATAGCGACAGAATAATCATAAACAAACCTATGATTTGTTTAAAGCGGCTTATTTTAGATAAGCGAGTTAAAACTTGCGTCATTATACCGACGCCCATGACGGCCGGTAACGTGCCCAAACCAAAGGCTAACATAGTGAGTGCACTTTTACTGATGTCGCCGGTAGTTGCAGCGAGTGCTAAGGCGGCATAAACCAAACCACAGGGTAACCAGCCCCAAACCATACCAAAAAGATAGGCGTGCGTAAGGCTTTTTACGGGAATGAGTTTACGGCCATAAGGTTCTAGTTTTTTCCAAAAGAATACGCCAGACTTTTCAATATAGGCGAATCGTGGAAACCAGCCTGCGATGTAAAGTCCTGTACCAGCCATAATGGCAGCGGAGATGATTTGTAAAACACGATGACCCTGTGCTTCTCCTATAGGTAGCGTTAGTAATAGCTCTACTCCGCCTATTAAGGCACCCGCTATGGTATAACTGGTGATACGGCCAAAGTTATAATTAAAAACAAAAGGCAGTAGTCTTTTTTTACTATTGCGTATTTCAGGGCTCAGACTTAACGTGAGTGTGCCTATGATAGAGCCGCACATGCCAATGCAGTGCATACTGCTAAATAAGCCCATAACAAAAGCGACTACATAGGAGGAAGTAAAGGCTGGGTCAAAGTGCATCATAAGGGTAGGAAAAGCTTGAGTGGCGAAAGGTTCAGGGCAAAAGACTAAAGATAAATTTACTTTAGTCTTTTGCTTTAAGACTTACAAAGGGCTAGAAAATTGAGCCAATATTTGACCTTGTATTTTTTCCGCCATTGCTTTGCGATTATTTGCATCACGAATGGGTCTGCCAACCACGATATAATCAGCGCCATTTTGCATAGCCATTTCGACACTGACGACGCGTTTTTGATCATCTTCTTCACGATTATCAACGGGGCGAATACCTGGGGTAATGACTAATAATTTATGATCTAGCTCTGCTCTGAGCATGGCGACTTCAAGTCCTGATGAAACGATGCCATCACAACCGATCTGCAAGGCACGTTTTGCCCTAGACAAGACCAGTTCACGTACATCACATTGAAAGCCTAAATCATCTAAATCGCCACGATCTAAACTGGTTAAGGCGGTCACTGCAAGTACTTTAAGATCTCCCTTTTCTTTAGCGGCCGCTTCCATAATGGCATCATTGCCATGAATAGTGGCTAGATCTACGCCTTTGCTGCTTAATGCTTTAATGGCACGACCGACGGTTGCGGGGACATCAAAAAATTTTAAATCGACAAATACTTTCTTATTTTGTAGCTTTAACCACTCAATAAAGCCAAAATAATCTCCAGACATAAAGAGCTCCATGCCAACTTTGTAAAAAATAACAGAGTCACCGAGTTCTTCTACTAAGGCCATAGCTTCGGGTATGCTAGAAACATCCAAGGCCATAATTAAGCGTTCACGGACGGGGATAGGTTTGGTTGATATAAAAGCCATAGTGTGAGTTAAATAGTTGTTAAGTAGTCGATGATGCAAAGCACAAAAATCTGTGAACGCTCTAGTTGTCTCTTGGTTTATTGCGTTTTTAAGCCTGCTTTATGCCAAGCGATTAAGCCACCTTCCATATTTTTGACGTGGGTAAATCCAGCTGACTTTAAGATGTCTAAAGCTTTTGCAGAGCGTGCGCCAGAACGACATTGAGTAATAATAGCGCTATTTTTGTAGGACTGAAGTTCAGATAAGCGATTGTTTAATTGTGCTAAGGGAATGTGAATTGCACCAGGAATATGTACGGTATTCCATTCGCCCTCTTCTCGCACATCAATAATAATGGCCTTTTTTTCAGCCGATAAAGTTGATGCGTCTTGGGGGGATATTAATTCTAGGGTATCAGTACTTGCTTTAGCCGCATTACAACCCAACATGGAAATGATGAAGCTTAAACGGCAGTATTTTAAAAAGTTTCGCATATCATCCTCAAATTATTGAACTAAGTAGGTGAGTGATAATGTTATCATCGCGCCCCATTAAATCTACGTGTAACACTTGCAGAAAGCGATATCTTACAGTAACTTGATTTTACTTTGAATCAATATTCTCACTTTTAAGTAAATACAATAATTATGAACTCAACATTAGTACAAATGACTCTGTTAATGGCTAGCGGAGTTATTTGGCGCTTGCTAAAGCCCGCCGGATTAGAAGCCGAACAAACTCGAACCGTATTAACGACTTTTGTTTATTATCTGCTATTGCCAGCCATGGTGTTAGACGTACTATGGACAGCGAACATAGGCTTACAATCTTTTCAGTTTAGTTTACTGGGGATTAGTAGTATTGGCGTTGCAATTGTCTGCATTTGGGCGGTTGGTACTTTATTTGTCCGTTTTAAGGTTAAAACCACCGCCTTTTAGGCGGTTAGATTTATCTATGATTTCTTAGTTATAATAATCAAAAAATAAGAAAAGAGGGTTAACTTATGGATTATCGTTATGGAAGCCACGCGGTTTTTAA
>CAIVYW010000612.1 GCA_903910205.1 uncultured Methylococcaceae bacterium
GCATTTTTATAACTGGTTGCGCCCCCAGACTCTTTTACAGTATCTCTATACCAATTAAATGTTTGTCCGGCCAGCGTTTGATTAACGCTGATTTTAAACGGCAATTGAATCTCAACACTTTCTGGTGAGAAAATCACTTTTCGCTTTTCATGATTCTTTAAAGGCCTAGAGGCGACACCTTCAATACCTAAAAAGAAAGTACCCAGCACAAAGGACAGCGCATCCAAAACGCTGGTTTTTCCTGAAGCATTATCACCAATCAGTACAGACATGTGGGGATCGAAAGAAAATTCTTTATCTTCGAAACCTTTAAAGTTTTGTATGCGTATGGAGTTTATTTTCATAATTTACTTAAATTCTATTTTCATACAAATCAGCGATAGGGAAGCATAGATCATAGTCATTCCATTCTAAATCACCGCCATCAACTTCAAACTTGGCAAATTCTTCAGGTGCCAAATACTTTCTGATTAAGGGGTTAAGTGACTTTGAAAGAAATGGCTTGAAGTCAATCACCTGACTGGCTTGATCATTAAACACCAACTTTAGTTTGTAATCATCAATATGGCTCACTTGTTCAATGCTAAGCACTTGATCATCTAAAATCATTTGACTTTTCAATCTATGTCCTCGTTCCCACGCGCTGCGTGGGAACGCCGTGAGCGACGCGCCAGCGTCAAGTTCAGTTAAACCAACCTGTATCTATTTTTAAAAGACCCTCTTGCCCAGCATAGTTGCGAGCACTAGAGTAGCGCCAATGCACGGCATCATCAACATAACCTCGTTTTACCGGATTATTATGTATGTATTCAATTTTTTGCCGCATCATCTCATCACTTTGAATTTGCTGAGGGTGTGAACCTTCCTCCCAAACCTGATAGTCACGATCTGTTTTATGCGCTCTTTTATAAAACGCCAGTTGCTTGAGTATACGTTCAGCACCTTGCACTTTAAGTATTTCCAACAACTGTTTAGCCGTCCAAGACTTAAAACTGCTTATCTCTGCAGGCAATGTTTCTGATTGAGCAATTAAATGTAGATGGTTTTCCAAAATAACATAAGCGTAAACCCTAAGATCACGGTGTTCTTGTCGATAGGCTAAGGCATCCAAAATAACTTGAACCGTTGCAGGACGCGTAAAAAGTGGTATCCAATTATTTATAGTACAGGTTAAAAAGTGGGGCGCTTGCTGATCGTAAATTCTATAGCGAGACCTACCCATGATGGACTCCTGCTTGTTTAGTCAATGTTTTATCTTTCTCGTTTCCGCAGACGGTGTGGGAACAAGACATTTATTTCAAGTATAGCTTAATTTATAACATAAAGCCGATAAGTACTTAACTTACAGCCCTAGTTCCCTACCATAGCCCTAGTTCCCACGTATAGATCTCGTTCCCACGTACAGCTCTCGTTCCCACGTACAGCTCTCGTTCCCACGTACAGCTCTCGTTCCCACGCGCTGCGTCACTGCCATTAAGTTAAGCTTTATTACCTGCAAAGCCATGAGATAATAAATCAATTTAGAATTTTTCATGGCGAAAAAGCATCGAGCAATTGAAGTGAGTAAAGAACAGATTGAAGCGAAAGAATTCAAAGCCCTTCACCGACACAGTGAAAAATCGTTCACGCGAGACCGAAGATTGCCCTTCTCATTAGTTTTAGTTCTGGTTTTAAGAAATAGCGTAAAGTCATTGCAAAACATTGTGAACGAAGCTATCACGTGGCTTGACGAACTTCCCTTGACCGCTAGCGCATACTCACAGGCGAGGTACAAGTTAAAACATACTGCATTCATTGCCTTAAACAAAATTGCAGTAGTTGATACCTTATATAGCGATAATGACTATAAGACTTTCTGGGGGTTTCGAGTATTAGGGATTGATGGCTCAAAGATTGTACTGCCTAATAACGAAGCGATATGCGAGGAATTCGGCACCATTGCATGGACGAATGGCAAGACCGCGGAAATTCAAGGTGAACGTCCGTATGCACTGGCATCAGTGCTGTACGACGTCCTAAATAAGGTGGCTTTGGATGCCACGCTGGGCAAGGCTAAAGCTTATGAGATCGACCTAGCAATAGAACATTTAAGCCATACCCAAGCAGGTGACTTGATGATTATGGATCGAAATTATCCGTCTTATCGAATGCTGGCGGAAATCTGTCAGTTTAAGCGTGATTTTGTTGTTCGCTGCTCGTCCGCATCATTTGCCCTGGCGCGACTTATGCTAAAAGGACAAGGACCTGACAGCCAGGTCGTTACAATAACGCCTTGTGCCGGACAACTGTCCTGCATCCGTGAGCGGAACTTGCCTTTGTCCATTAGAGTACGGTTTGTGCGTGTCTGTTTAAGTACTGGTGAATACGAGGTATTAGTGACGTCCTTGTTGGATGAAACACACTATCCCACAGAAGATTTTTTGGATTTATATTACTTACGATGGGAAATCGAAACCTTCTACGGCTTAATCAAAACCCGATTAGAATTAGAAAACTTCACGGGAATAGGTGCAGAGGCTGTTCGGCAAGATTTTCATGCGACTGTGTATTTGTCCGGCATGGAGTCATTGTTAACAGGCACCGCTCAAGCTACCCTTAACGCGAAAGATACAAAACACGCCCAAATAGTTAATCATGCGGTGTCTTTTAATGCGATTAAAAATCGTGCATTTGACTTGTTACTAAGTGACCTTGATTCAAATACACTACTAGAAAAACTGACGGCTTTGTTTTTGACTAATCCATGTCTTGAACGAAAAAATCGTAACCCGCCTCGAAAAAAATCCTCTTCCAGAAGCCTGCTGAATTTCCATAAAAGGATAAAAAAACATTGTTTTTAAATAAATTTTTTCTTAACTTAATGGCAGTGACGCGGCGCGTGGGAACTAGAGGGTGCTAGGGCTTAAGTGGTTAACTCGCCTTTAAAGGCACGTTGTAGCAGGCTGTTGAATAAGGCTGCTGATTTTTCTAGGCTGGCGAGTGCTAGTTGTTTTTGGGCTTCGATGGCTAGTATGCGTTCGGCGAATTGGTTTTGTAGTTCTATGGGTGGAATA
>CAIVYW010000613.1 GCA_903910205.1 uncultured Methylococcaceae bacterium
ATAAGGGTGGGTATCAAGCACCCGCAGAAATTGCACGAACATTGGTTCAACTTTTTAATGAAGATACGATAATTCCTAACATTACAAGAATAGAACTTATCGAAGGAAATATTTTTGATACGCTACCCTTGTTCCTTAGTCAAAATCCTGGATTGAAAATCTCACTACTTCATTTGGACGCAGATTTATACGAAGTAACCAAATTCGCACTTGATAATTTATATCAACTGGTATCACACGGGGGCATCATAGTTTTTGATGAATATGGACTAGTCCCTTGGGAAGGTGAAACGCGTGCGGTAGATGAATTTATCGAGAAAAAATGCCCAAAAACTTTAATTAAGAGGATACCATTCTCAGTGACACCAGGTGGATATCTTGTTAAACAGTGACTTACCAGCTACAGAAATCAAATCAATTAAGCGCCACGACTTTCATAATCTTAATAAATTAGCGTTACAGTATGATTATATTGAAGATGGTTGCGTTATTATTGAAAATATTGTCGAACCAGATTTTATCGCTGAAATGCATGATCGTCTGATCGTCCTGTTTACTGAGATTATTTGTGCCGAAAGATTAGACTTTAACAACACTGATAACTTGGATATATTGCATCAACGAATATTACAAATATCATCCGAACGCGCAGAATCTTTACTTGGTATTGGTCGAGACTTTCCTGCCTTCTTTAAGCTCATTAGCTCACCTAATATTATGACGTTGATACAGGCGTTATTTGAAACAAAAGAAATTCAAATGGTCTTTGATACTTGTGCGATGCGTATTGACAGACCTTATTTTGATCGTACAAATCTAGATTGGCATCAAGACTACCCCTACAACATGCAAGCGGTTAATACAGCAACTGCATGGATACCTCTTCTTCCGGTTACCGAAACAATGGGTTCGCTCAAAGTTATATTGGGTAGCAACAAGCATATTCTCCCCATTGTCTATAGAACCGAAACAAAAAAGCAACACTTCAATGCAAAATACATTGAAATAGCTCATATTAACCAACTGAGAGATCAGTTTGAGGCGGATGGTGTCGTCGTTCCTACCATTCAGCCAGGATCATTAATTTTATTACATGCATTAACTATTCATCGTAGCGGTCAAAATCACTCAGATCGCTCACGCTGGGTTGCCCTATCAAGATATAGCCCTTTTATGGATTCAGCTGTATATAAACGTAACTGGTTCACTTCACGATCTAAATATCCTGATATTTTTCGCAACTATCACCCAGATTTGTTCTCTGAGTCTTCAGAATGAACTTAGTACATTTACATGAGCATCGCATTGAATTCAAAACTTATCTTTCTTATTATATTTACGTTAGATATCAATTACCCCATTTTGAACTTCATAAAACATTTATATAGGCTACAAGGTCGTTAGAATGAATTATCAACAAGCTTCCATTTACATCTGCCCCTACACTGGCACACCCTTAAAAATGGTGAACATTACATATAATGGTGACGAGATCATTGAGGGTGAGCTACATAACACAGTCAATATTTCTTTCCCCATAATTAACGGCATTCCAGATTTCACTTGGCCTACATTGTTGCAGGACTCGGATGCGCAAACCCGTCAATCTTACGAAGATATAGCGCAAGATTATGATCGATATGCCGAACTACCTTTTATTACTTACCATGCGAATGAACATAGTGTACGTGAATGCATGGTGGACAAACTTGAATTACAAACTCACTCAACAGTATTGGAAATCGGCTGCGGTACCGGACAGGGTGCTGTGCATCTAGGTAGGCGATTAGGTAAAAGTGGCAAACTTTATCTACAGGAAATTTCTCCCAGCCTACTTGCGATTGCTAGAAATAAATTGCAAGCGGAATCAATTGCTGCTGAATTTTCTTTAGCTAATGGAAGTTACCTTCCATTTCCTGATAACTTCTTTGACGCAGCCCACCATTTTGGTGGCATCAATACATTTTCAGAAATCAAACGATGCTTAAGCGAACTGGCACGTGTAGTCAAACCAGGTGGCAAGGTAGTTATTGGCGACGAGGGCTTAGGGTCTTGGTTAAGGGATACCGAAATGGGAAAGATCATGACTAATTCTAATCCCTTACTTAAATGTGAGCCTCCCCTACAAGCGCTGCCAAATACGGCGATAGAAGTGCAGTTGGAATACATCATGATGGGAGCGTTTTACGTAATTGAGTTTCGCGTTGCGGCTACACCGGAGCTTCCAGACTATCATATGTATATTCCCAGTGCGCGTGGCGGTAGTCATTGGACGCGCTATTATGGTCAGCTTGAGGGGGTTAGTAATGAAGCAAAAATCCTTGCGCATCAAGCCCAAGCTAGATCGGGACTATCGATGCATGAATGGCTAGATGATATTGTACGCTCTGCCGCTATCAATCAATTAAACTCAT
>CAIVYW010000614.1 GCA_903910205.1 uncultured Methylococcaceae bacterium
ACAGTAATATCCAGATTTCGCTTGTAATTATTAATATCATATTGTGGGGGTGGCTTTAGCCACGATAATCATAGCTAAAGCCACTCCCACTGCTTACCAAACTCTATTGCCTTAATGACATTGGCAAGATTGTAACATCCCAGCTGATTAGGAACAAGCACGACACACTTCGGCAACTATGATTTTAAAAATCCCCCCCAGCCCCCCTTTTCAAAGGGGGAAGTTGAATGGTACTTGACTACATTATTTCGTGCTCATTCCTTAATTAATGCAGGTTCATTAGTCAGTCATTAGCCATTAATCGCTAATGCCTGACTTTTTAGTCTATTTAAGTATTAGGTTATAAACGAAAAAGTGGCGAAGGTATTGGTGAACGCATGAGATACTAAACCCACGTTAAAAATACACATATTAGCAGCAACAAATAATCTAAATAAAACACATGATGCAATATTTCTTTTAAGTTACTCACGAGTAATCACACGATTACTCGCCATGCATCTCGAAACAAAATCAAGCATCTATAACCATTAAACAGACCTGAACTTAACTACCATGCCTTCTTTTGATATTATTTCTGAATTTGATAACCACGAAGTAAAAAACGCAATCGACCAAGCAAATAAAGAAGTAACGACGCGCTTTGACTTTAAAGGTACAAACTCAAATTTTGAACTCACTGACGACAAGCTAATCATGATTTCTGAATCCACCTTTCAGTTACAACAAATGTTTAGTGTGGTCTGCTCAAAACTTAGCCGACGCGGCATTGATGTTGGCTGCATGGAAGTCGGCGATGCTAAAGGTAGTGGAAAAATGATGCGCCAAGAAATTACCCTAAAACAAGGGCTAGATTCATTATTTGCAAAAAAAATAGTTAAGCTTATTAAAGACAAAAAACTAAAAGTCCAAGCCGCCATTCAAGGTGACAAAGTCCGTGTAACGGGTAAAAAACGCGATGATCTTCAAGAAGTCATTCAAATGCTCAGAGATGAAAAACTTGAGATGCCCTTACAGTACGATAATTTTAGAGACTAAGTCACTTAACCTTTAATGCCTATAGGTATTGAAGGTTAGTACTACTCCAAAAACCAAGCCTTTAACGTTGAAAAACTTTAATCGTTTCCCGCCCTCTTAGGTATCTCTTGCCCAACTACCCGTCAACTTGTTCATGTTTTGTTAAACTATATTTTGACACGCACTCACTTAGTTGTTACATTATTATGAAATAATTAATAAACAAATCGTTAATAATCGCAATACAAGATTATTAACGTTTGAGTGTTGAGCATATAATGTTTTCGGGAGTTTTTTGTTATGTCTTACTTCAATGAGCCGTTATTAAAACAAGACCTCAATACCTTGGCGTTTGACCATGGCATTGAAACCACAAAAGCAGCAGATAACGATACTAAAGAATTTATATATAAAGAGAATAGTAATTTTCAAATAGCAAACCTGTTAAGCATTGAAAAATCTAGTCTAATTGAGGCGCTTGCTCAATTTCCTGCCACAGCTTTATGGCTAATTAATAAATATACAGAAACTGACGCGATCACTGAACAGGAAGAAGACCTTTCAACTGCAACTGAGTCAGCTCTGTCATCGTCTTTACAAGACATTAAAAAACAGTTTCATGACCTGAGTATTAATACCTCAATTCATAGCGCTAATAAGGCTGATAAAGAAAGCCTGTCATTAACCTTACAACTATTTCCTTTTTCTTTTCATGACCTAACAGAATTGATCAATATTTTTGCTTATAGCTACAAATACAGAGAAATTTATTGTCAAGATTCTGAAAATAAAAACGGCATATTCCTTAAAAGACTAGAAACCTCAAATCATCACAATACTATAAGTGCTAACCAGTGGCTGGCTAGCCTTACGAGTTATGATGAACAGTTTTTATTCCTATCCAGTAGTGATATGCATAAACACTACACTCACGCTGTTTTTTGTGAGCATAACTGGCTTAAATTAAGACAAAAGTTGGCAACTGCCAATACACGATTAGTCTTATTCATTGCCAATCAATATAAAGGTAGCTTTTTAGACTTTGATGATCTTGTTCAGGAGGGTCAAACTGGCTTATTAAAGGCTATTGATAGATATGACTATCGCTTAGGTTTTCAGTTTTCAACTTATGCAGGGTATTGGATTAGACAAGCTATATCGAGAGCACTATCTCGATGTGAAAGAGTGGTAAGAATTCCTTGCGGAAGAATTGGAATCATTAATAAAGTATTTCGTACCAAAGAACAATTGATTGCTCGCACCGGTAAAGAACCGACAACTAAAGAACTTGCTGAGCACACAGCGTTATCTAAAAACGAGATTCATGCTGTTTTATCAATGTCTCAAATAGCCCTGTCCTTTGAAGGCTCAAGCGAAGACGGGGAAATCTCATTTGCCCCTATTGATTTGTCCGTTTTAAGGTTAAAACCACCGCCTTTTAGGCGGTTAGATTTATCTATGATTTCTTAGTTATAATAATCAAAAAATAAGAAAAGAGGGTTAACTTATGGATTATCGTTATG
>CAIVYW010000615.1 GCA_903910205.1 uncultured Methylococcaceae bacterium
ATAGATCATTAAAGCTTAAATAGCCGGAAAAATAAAATTTTAATACCCATTAAGTCATTGATTTGTAGGCTGCGCTAGAATGCTCTGAATTGCTGTTTAAATATCGCGAAATTGATTATTACTTGCCAAGTATAGTACCTAAATCAAGGATAGCATTGTAGGAATCTCTTTCGGTATAAAGTGGTGTTATTTTGGATGACGGCTTTTGGCCGTCAGCTGTCCGCCATGCCAAACAACACCGTGTAAATACACAAATAATCATTTAATCAAATGAATTTTTACTCAAAAGATCATTTACACTTTTGATGTTTTACACATTAAAAAATATTAGCCCTTAGGTTGGGGTGAGTGATAACGAACCCCAACGCAACACACAACTTGTTGGGCTTAGTTGATGATTTAAAGATTGACGGTTCAGTCATGATTGCTTAAAATTTAGACATAAAAAAAGCCGATAACAACAATTATCAGCTTTTTATAAATCATCGTTCTTTTAACTTCCAGCAAGAAGTTATGGAACTGACGCTAATCAGACCAAACCTGATTTCGCGCATGGATCAATTTTAATTGTGATATGTGTAGAAATCAAAGGATTTTTATCACATGCCAATATTTCGTACTGCTTTATCATCAAACTACGCCCAAATCAGCAACGCATTTGCTGACACTCCAATGAAATTTCAAGCAAAAGCATTGCTTCTGCACTTACTGGTTAAACCCCCAGAATGGCGTGTAAACAAGGCAGCCATTGCCAAAACTTTAGACCTATCCATCTACATTGTTAAAAAGTCACTAGCGTGGCTGCGTAAACATGGCTACGCTATTTACCAACACGCTAAAGACGGTTTTGGACAATGGTTTATCTATGACACTCCGCAACTAAAACCGGCCACACCCCCAGTAAAATGCCCTAAGTCTGCTATACCAACGTTGGCATTAGAGCCTGCTTTAGTAATACATAAAGAAACAGTAATACATAAAGAACAACAAACATCCGCAACAGCTCCTGCACCAACACAAAACATTGTTGTTGTTTCTAGTGAATCAATAGACGGATTAATCTATCCAGCACAAATTAAAGATCTCAAGCCTATCAAGGCGGTACTCCGGAAGATTAAGCCTGAAGTAATAGCCAAGCAACCAGCAATCAAGCAGGAAGTATTGTTCGAACTTGCTTACCGGATGACCTTGCAAAACCTACGCAGTGTTCCTGCCTTTCTAAATACTTTAGTGACCGCAGTCAATGACGGTACATTCACCCTTACAGCTACCAAACAAGATACTGGCAGCACGATAGGCATTAAGGCGCATATTGAGACCCAGCATCTACTTAATAAACAGCGGCAGGGAGATGCAAAGGTAAAGGCAATACCTGATGTAGGCCTGGCATTATTCGCAGCAATGAAGGGGTTTAAAAGAACAACATGATGACTAAAGAGACCAAACAAGCCACTGGCGGCACGATAGCCCATAGGTTGGGTGAGTGATAACGAACCCCAACGCAACACGCAACTTGTTGGGGTTTGCGTTGCTTCACTTCAACCTACCGGGCTACCGGGCTCAAAAAACACTAAACTATAAAACACCCCATGCGGTATTTTTTGGTGATGATAGTCGGAAAGCTGCATGAATACTAGAATTGCACTTCAGAGTTGAATTCGCGCATTAAAGCAGGCGTTGGATTCCCATTTTCATCAATATTCGAATAAATAGTGTCTGCATGCTCGGCAAAAACCGACAGCCATCGACCAACTTCTGTGTTAATTTTTTTTCTGAATTATCAGTC
>CAIVYW010000616.1 GCA_903910205.1 uncultured Methylococcaceae bacterium
ATTAGCATTATTACTCAAGGAATGTTGTTAATTCCTTAAGCAATTAGCATTATTACTCAAGGAATGTTGTTAATTCCTTAAGCAATTAGCATTATTACTCAAGGAATGTTGTTAATTCCTTAAGCAATTAGCATAATTACTCAAGTAATGTTGTTAATCCCTTAAGCAATTAGCATAATTACTCAAGGAATGTTGTTAATTCCTTAAGCAATTAGCAACATTACTCAAGGTATGTTGTTAATACCTTAAGGTATTAGCATAATTCCTTGCCGTATTTTGCCCTAAACACAAACTATCAAGCCTAGACTTTACGCTACCCACCAAGACGGGGACACTGAGTAGCAAAATCATTCGCCAAGTGCCAAAAAGGCCGTCATTCCGGCAGGGATGCCGGAATCCATTCACAGGGATGTGAAGCTGTAGTTTGGCATAGAGACTACATCATGCGGCAACGTTATCAGAAAGTTACCCTCCATGGCACTGGATACCGGCATCCTAGCCGAAATGACGGCTATATGATTTGTGTAGATACCTATGCTGTAAATCATAGTGACCCACTATTTATTTTAAAAATTAGGTTGCTTTATCAATTTATTGTACTAAAATATTTTCCACTATTTTTATAGGCTAATTCTTAATTTTTATTTAATAAGGTGATCACTATGAAAAAGATCCAAATATTATGGGATTTTATTAGGCTTTCTGTCACAGAAAAAGTCGCATTTTATCAAAATGTCATTGCCAAACTAACCGACAACCCTACTTATCCTTCGCCGCCCATCGCCTTAAGCGATGCCAAAACAGCCGTTGATACATTGGACGCGTCTATCATTGCGGCGCGTGACGGCAGTCATTTTGCTGTCTCAACCATGCACGACAATGAAAAGGCTGCCGATGCCATTTTTCGAGCCTTGGCTAACTATGTTGAAAGCACTGCCGATGGGGATGAAACAAAAATCATAAACAGTGGCTTTCATGGCACCAAACAACCAACCCCCGTACAAAAAGCCACGCTAGCAGTCGTTGATGGACTGCATTCAGGGAGCGTCAAATTTATAACCAAAGCGGTTGTTGGTGGAGGGGCTTATATTTTTCAAATGACTAAAGGTAAACCGACTCCTGAAAGCGTATGGTTACCCGTCACAACCACTCTCTATACTACCTATACGGTAGAGGGACTGGAACCTGCCTGCTATTATTCTTTTCGCGTAGCGGCAGTAACGCCGGACGGCATCACCGATTTTTGTACACCCGTAGAAAAAATAGTGACGTAACACGCTATAAAAACCAGGGTGCTTAAGCACGGCACCCTGCCCCCTTAGCAACAAAACCCGGCTTCTACAGGCCACTGGAGGTCAGGCAAAGCCTGACCTCAACGCCTACCATTTGCTGCCACAATCCTGCCGAAATTGTCGGGCACAAAGAGACGCGCCCGACGTGACTGGAATAAGTCCCTCCCAGTGTAGCGCGTGGTGGCTCAGCAGAACATTTAAAATCCGTTAAAGCGTAGAGACGCGATTTATCGCGTCTGATTTATCGCGTCTGGCACTCAAAGACAGCAGACGCGATAAATCGCGTCTCTACCCTGTAACAAACAATAATGCGGATAAAAGCAAGTTGGCAGGGCAACCGCAAGGGATTGCCCTACAGTCAGATCAGGGCTACCGTCACAACCTGAAGCATGACGGGGTTTGCAACCCCGTTACTTACGTTTTAAAAAGTTATTGAAGTCTCAAACGTTTCGGTCGGGGTTACAAACTCCGACCGGCAGTGGTCAATGGAGGTCAGGGTCTGCCTAACTGTCAGGCAGAGCCTCACCTCCACACTAAGCTTTAAAAACTATAGAAGTCTCAAATGTTTCAGTCGGGGATATTGATGTTTGCGACCGAACTTACCATGACCAAGAAGTTAATAAGGAAATTAGCCTTCAGCATGATTAGTTCTACTTTTTTTAAATTTGAAATCATGCTACAGTTAAAATAGCTAATTTAGCTATAGGAGTATTCCATGAAAACAATCTCTGCAACTGATGCAAAAAATAAATTTGGTCAATTAATGAGCGTGATAAGCGCAGGACCAATCGCAATCACAAAAAATGGAAAAATCGCCGCCTACCTAACGCCTTCGCAAATCGAAGACGAGCATTCAATGAGTGTCGAACAATTAGATGAGCTATTGAACTCGTATGCTTCAGGAAATATTACTCGCCGCAACATTGAAGAGGCAACTGGACTTTGGTTTAGCGATATTCTTGAAGAATTAGGACGGCGAGGCTTACAACTACCCAAAGTCGACACAAGAATTCATTACAATGATAAACAGTTGATGTTGTTTAACACCATTTTTATTAAAAAATGAAAATAACAGTAATCGTAGCAGACGCAAGTCCTCTTATAACGCTCGCAGTAGCCGATGCACTTGATATATTGCTACTTCCTGAGGTTAAAGTGATTATTCCAGACATGGTTAATTTTGAGGTTACACGACACATTAACAAGCAGGGAGCGCGTGAAATACAGGAATGGATTGGCTTACATCAGTTTAAAGAAGTATTTTTAGGTAGCACTGAAACTTTCAATGAATTCGTAATTATTCACGAGCTTAATCCCTCTGTGAAATCAAGAAATCGTGGCGAAATGGCGGCAGTCGAGATTCTACAAATGGAGATTAACAATGGTGTCGATGCCGCAATTTTGCTGTTTGAGGATTCTGACATCAAAAAAGCAAATTTCATAGCACGTCTTCCCGATAACGTACTTGTTATGTCAACATCTACATTTCTTGATGGTTTGCAGAAAATGAATCTTATTGCCAGTTCTGACGAGATATTGAAAAAAGCAGTAAAAATAAGGGGTGATGATATTCTAAATAGAGAAATTATTCCCATGTCCAATGTCGAAGACTTAGAAGAATCGTGGACTTCTTCTTTTTGCCTGGATCAAAATAACAGGATCTTTGATAATTAACACTGCAATTTCTGGCATCCTTCATTCCTCGATTTACACTTTTTGCAATAACATCGAGTAGGTCTGGTTAGCGATAGAGTAACCCGACAAATCAAAGTATCTGATAAACACAAATCTTATACAAAGTTTAAATCGTTCAAGCCGTCATCCCGGCATGGACCGCCGGGATCCAGAGTACAAGGATGTATTCGTCTGATATTGCATTACTTTTAATAAAATCGAGTATATGAATCAGTTGGTGAATACATTACGAATGCCATCCATGGCAACTGGATCCCGGCCAACCCTCGCTTCACTCTCCCTGCCGGGATGACGACTCTACGATTTGCGGAATAATGGGGGCAAGCAGCCCTGTCGGGTTAGCTTATTGAGCGTAGCGAGATAACGTAACCCGACATTTGAGGCTTCGATGTGTCGGGTTACGCTATCGCTAACCCGACACGGCTTTACTGATTAAAAAGGATTTTAATAGCGAACGTAACCGTGGATTATCATCAACAATCAATATTTTTGCTTGCGATGGCATTGTAGCCGGGTAGGCCGGAATAAGGCTTTTCGAGCGCAAGCGAGAATAAGCGTTTCCGGCAAATTGCCGGAAACGCCACCACGCGCTACGCTTGGGTGGTCTTATTCCGGCCTACCCGACTAACCCGCAGCTGGAGAGTTCCTGTTTTAAGTTACTGTTGCAGTTCTTGGAGACACTGCTCGGCTTGCCCTTCAAAGCGCTCTATGCTGATCCTGTCTATGGCCGCCGCGCCCTTGTTGCTCTTCACTCGTTGCCAAGCAATTTGAAGGGTACATACCCCGTCGTGCGTTCGTTTCACCAAACTTTTGCGGCAAAGCTAATGTCATTTCGCAATTCCAAATGCTCGCCATTTTGACCAATCACATACAGTCCCTTGCGAATCGCATACGTCGCCACATTGTCAGGTATCACCATACCCGCAACCGCCCCTAAAATTCGACAATCTTTATAACGCGGTAAAAGACGCTTCACTTTTTCTAGTCGCTCAAGTTGTACATTGACATCATCGATGCTTAAATTACTTTTACATTCAATCACCACAACATCTTCATTATTGACGACAAGTAAGTCGATATCTAAAGCTTCACCATCACGTTTTGCACTGACATTTTGCTGAACTTCGTGAATATCAATCCCGCGTTCTCTAAACAAACGCACTGCCGAGGGGCGCACCGCTTCATCTACAAATTCACCTAAACGGTTTGTTAAACGACCAATGTTTTTGTTTACTTCTTTAACTTCACGTTGTAACGCTTTTTGTTCGCTGGCAACTTCTCGCAAAATCGCCCAAATCTCATCAGCTTCCACACTCATTTTCCCAAACCTAAATTAGTTTGACGTTGTCAAATCATAACACAAAAAACCATCCCTCCATTCTCACAGAAGAGCAACCGGGTAGGCCGGAATAAGGCTTTTCGAGCGCAAGCGAGAATAAGCGTTTCCGGCAAATTGCCGGAAACGCCACCACGCGCTACGCTTGGGTGGTCTTATTCCGGCCTACCCGGCTAAAGCGTAGAGACGCGATTTATCGCGTCTGTATTATCGAAGACAACGACCGAAGACAGCAGACCGTAGACAGCAGACGCGATAAATCGCGTCTCTACCCTGTAGCAAACTAATGCGGATAAAATTATCGAATACGGCAAGTTGGCAGGGCAACCGCAAGGGATTGCCCTACAGTCAGATCAGGACTGCCGTCACAACGCGTGTTTTTTAATCTATTCAACATAAAAACCAAATAGTTTTGTAACAATTTATAACAGCTTATTACAAATCATTCGGTGTTAACAAAAATACTCCCGCCCATCCAAGAAACCCAGTCCCTATGGGTTATGCAGCGTCTCGCAAGCACTCCAATAGCAACAAAACCCACCTATTAATTATCCCAACATTGTATTTTTTATAACAAAATTTGCACATTGTTATGTTCAGTTACAATTCTAAAGTGGCATTGAGTGGCGGTTTTATTTACATTTAACCTGTATTTACAGATGCTGCTTTCGGTTTGTCAGGTAAGTCCTGTAGCTCTATCTGGAGGTCAGGCTTTGCCTGACTGTCAGGCAAAGCCTGACCTCCGGGGTAGCGAGATAATGTAACCCGACATTTGCGGCTCCAATGCGTCGGCTTACGCTATCGCTAACCCTGACCAACGCGGCTTCCAGAAAAATAGCCGAAGAAAATGCAAGCTTTTTTACTTTTAACGCTTTCCTTGCCAACCCTGAAAATTAACGCCAAACAAATGATCTACTATGCAGCACACCCAAAAATTTAGTTTACGCAGGCTTATCGGGCTTTTGCCCTTTGTCGGTTTGCTCCTGATCCTGATGGGGACCTCATCAGCGCATGCAACCGACTTAACTTTGCACAACTTCACGGAAACCCAATACTTGGCTAATGTCACTTATGGCAATGGCCTGTTTTTGGCGACGGGCTTTGATAACAATTATAACCCTGTGGTCGTTACCAGTCCTGATGGCAGCAACTGGAGTAATGCGCCGGCCATCGCTGGATTACCAAACGTGCGGGCCGTCACTTACGGCAACGGCCTGTTTGTGGCGAGTGGCACTGATAGCAATTATAACCCTGTGCTCGTTACCAGTACTGATGGCAGCAACTGGAGTAATGCGTCGGCCAGCGCTGGATTACCAGGCGTGCAGGCCGTCACTTACGGCAACGGCGTGTTTGTGGCGAGTGGCTATGATAGCAATTGGAACCCTGTGCTCGTTACCAGTCCTGATGGCAGCAACTGGAGTAGTGGTATCAGTACTGCACTCCAACAAGTGAATGACATTACTTACGGCAGCGGCCTGTTTGTGGCGAGGGGCTATGATAGCAATTATAACCCTGCGCTCGTTACCAGTCCTGATGGTAGCAACTGGAGTGATCCCATCAGTATTGTAGCCCTAAGCGTGAATGGCCTTGCTTACGGCAACGGCGTGTTTGTGGCGATTGGCTATGATAGCAATTGGAACTCTGTGCTACTTACCAGTCCTGACGGCAGCAACTGGAGTGATCCCATCAGTACTGGACTACTCGGACAATTGAGAAGTGTCACTTACAGCAACGGCCTGTTTGTGGTGTTGAGCGATGATGCGGTGGCTACCAGTTCCGATGGCAGCAACTGGATCATTCAAAACATACCGGCCG
>CAIVYW010000617.1 GCA_903910205.1 uncultured Methylococcaceae bacterium
ATTTTAGCATCTACATTAATTTCAGTATAAGTTGCCTGTTTTTTATCAAGCAAGCGTTTAGCCATAACGCAATAAGGGCAACGATCAGCAGTATAAATCAGTATCTCAGGCATGTTTTATTAATGTTTGTTAATATAAATACGCAAGGTTAAAGGCTAAAGACTAAAGATACAAGATTTTAGGTAAAAGGCTAATAAATAACCCAACTTAGCCTTTCGCCTTTAACCCTGAGCCCACTACCTTTGAGAGTTTAAATAATGAGTAATTTACCAAGCCATTTAAAATATGCCACATCTCACGAATGGGTCTGTGTAGAAGACGATAATATCATTCGTATCGGCATCACAGATTTTGCTCAGGAAGAACTAGGAGACTTAGTTTATATTGAATTACCTGAACTAGGTCGGCACGTTGAAGCGCAAGAACAATGCGCAGTAGTTGAGTCCGTAAAAACAGCATCAGACTTATACAGTCCTGTTTCTGGAGAAATAGTTGCCGTCAATGAAAGCTTAAACGATGAACCTGAGCAGATAAACGATAGCCCTTATGAATCTTGGATTTTTTGCGTCAGAGCAGATAATCTAAGCGATCTTAACTCATTACTAGACGCCGAAGCTTATCAACAACTGACTAATCAATAAATTGATGACATCGAACTTAAATATTAGCTGTGTAACATAGGCTTTTTTCTTAATCGATAATGAGCTAAATTATGGCAAATCCAAATGCAAAAGGTGTTAAACGCCTCATCAACGCGTGTTTCTTTTCTGTTGCCGGTTTTAAAGCAACCTGGACACATGAAGAAGCTTTCCGACAAGAAGTGATACTGTTTATACTCACAACGCCTCTAGCCCTCTGGCTGGGGCAATCAACGATTGAAAAACTATTATTAATCGGTAGTATGGTGCTGGTTATGATCGTTGAACTATTAAATTCAGCAGTAGAAGCGGTCGTTGACCGCGTTGGTTTTGAACATCATGAATTATCGGGCAGAGCCAAAGATATTGGTTCCGCAGCCGTTATGATGTCGTTAGCTTGGGCAGTAGTGACCTGGGCATTAATTTTACTTTAAAGAGGACGTTCAATGAGTGCATTAATATGCGGATCTATGGCCTACGACACCATCATGGTGTTTCATGATAAATTTAAACACCATATCCTGCCAGAAAAAGTTCATATCTTAAATGTGTCTTTTTTAGTTCCCGTTTTACGTCGTGAATACGGTGGTTGCGCTGGTAATATTGCTTACAATTTAAATTTATTAGGTGAAGAAGCCTTAACGATGGCTGTCGTCGGCCATGATTTCGCACCTTATAGCCAATGGATGAATCTTAACGGTTTATCCAGTGAATTCATTCATATCGTGGATAATGAATATACTGGCCAAGCCTATATCACCACCGATGAAGACGGCAACCAAATTACTGCATTTCATCCTGGCGCTATGAGTTACTCGCATTTAAATGCCATCCCCACCAACAAAGACATTAGTATCGGTATTGTTTCACCTGATGGCAAAGAAGGTATGCAATTACATGCTGAACAATTTGTAGAATTGGACATTCCTTTTATCTTCGACCCTGGCCAAGGTATGCCCATGTTTAATGGTGCCGAATTGCTAACCTTAGTAGATCAAGCAACTTGGATAACCTTAAATGATTATGAGTCTGAGCTCATGCAAGAACGCACCGGCCTATCCTTGGAGCAACTAGCAGAACGTGTAGACGCTTTAATTATTACCTTAGGCGCTAAAGGCTCTAAAATTTACAGCCAAGGCCAATGCATCACCATTCCTGCGGCCAAACCTACGACTATACTTGACCCTACCGGCTGTGGCGATGCTTATCGTGCCGGCCTACTGTATGGCTTAATGAACGAATTAGATTGGGAAATCACAGGCCGAATTGCCTCATTATTGGGTGCTATCAAAATAGAACATCACGGCACCCAAAACCATCAACTTAACTTCATCGACTTTAAGCAACGTTTTCATGAAAACTTTGGCTATTCATTTTAAGAACCTAAACCGCTCATGCTAACCAATACCCAACAACTGCTAGACCTTATGGCTAGGCTGCGTCGCAAAGAAGATGGCTGCGCATGGGATATCAAGCAAAGCTTTAGCAGCCTGATTCCTTATTTGATTGAAGAAGCCTACGAAGTCGTCGATGCCATCGAACGTAATGACTTAGATGACTTACGAGCAGAATTGGGTGATTTGCTATTACAAGTTGTTTTTCATGCCCAGATTGCCGACGAACAAGGGTTATTTAACTTTGAACAAGTGTCTGCCGGTATCTGTGAAAAATTAGTACGCAGGCATCCGCATGTATTTTCAGATGCGGTTTTTAATTCTGATGCTGAACGTCATCAAGCGTGGGAACAAGCTAAAGCCGATGAGCGTCAAGAAAAAAACAAAAGCGCCGTAAAAACCAGCGTACTATCAGGTGTGGCTGGCAATCTTCCCGCATTAATAGAATGCGAAAAGATACAAGATAGAGCGGCGCAACATGGCTTTGATTGGCCTGATCTCCCGCCGGTTTTTGCTAAAGTGTTAGAAGAACTAGACGAAGTCAAAGAAGCGTGGCAATCGGGCAATCAAGCGCATATCCAAGAAGAAGTCGGTGATTTATTACTCATTGCCGTCAATCTAGCTCGCCATTTAAACGTCAACCCTGAAATTGCGCTCAAAGAAAGCACTAAGAAGTTTTCTAAACGTTTTCACTATATCGAGCAACAGGTTGCAGCCTCTGGGCGGCAACTACTCGACTGTGAGCTCATGGAACTGGATACTTTCTGGCATGAGGCCAAACTCATTTTAAAAACCCAGCCGTAATTCCTAATTCAAAGAGTTTAAATAAGATGCGAGTATTATTGATTTATGGCAGTATTTTGACTTTTTTAAGCCTTAACCCTTGGTTACGTCCGGATTCTAGTTCGGCAATGGGTTATATCGCTTGGGATAAGATAGATCACGCAATAGCTTATGGTATCTTGTCTTTTTTGCTCATCTCGGCATATAAGCCTCACAAACGCTATGGAATCACTACCTTTATAGTGTTGCTATCGTGTTCCCTAGTAGGTTTATTATTTGAATATTGCCAACATTGGTTTACGTCAACGCGGCAGTTTTCATACGAGGATGCCGGCGCTAATGCCTTAGGTGGCCTGATAGGATTGGTTTTGTTTTGGAGTTATACCTACTGCCGTAAAGAAAGCACTATCAAGGACTAGACTAACCCAAATCCCAAACGGTATGAGACGCTGAGGGTCTTCATCGACATTTTTTACGCGGAATAAGCTAACGATAAGTTAGAACAAACATTGTATATAATCAGATTAAGAGCGCTTAGGAATAATGAGTAACGAATATAATGCAGCAGCGATAGAAGTTTTAAGTGGCTTAGAGCCAGTACGAAAACGACCCGGCATGTACACCGACACCACCCGCCCCAACCATCTAGTACAAGAAGTGGTGGATAATAGTGTCGATGAAGCCATGGCTGGCCACGCAAAGTCTATCGAAGTCATCTTGTACAAAGATGGCGCTGTCTTAGTCAGCGATGATGGTCGCGGCATGCCCGTTGATATACATCCTGAACAAGGTATCCCCGGTGTTGAGGTTATCTTGACGCAACTCCATGCGGGCGGTAAATTTTCTAATAAAAACTATCAGTTCTCCGGCGGCTTGCATGGCGTTGGGGTATCGGTAGTGAATGCCTTGTCAGCAAAACTAGAAATTGAAGTTAAGCGCAACGGCAAAGTTTATCGTATGGATTATGCTGATGGTGAAAAGCAAACCGAACTCACCGAAATCGGCACGGTTGGCCGTAATAATACCGGAACATCGGTTAAATTTTGGCCTAATGAAAAATACTTCGATTCCAACAAAATCTCCGTTAGCAAACTCAAACATGTATTACGTGCCAAGGCCGTTTTATGCCCTGGCTTAAAAATAGCCTTAAGCGTAGATCAAACCGAAGAAAGCTATGAGTGGTGTTACCAAGATGGCCTTAAAGAATATTTACTAGATCGCATAGGCGACATTGAATTCTTTCCAGAGCAACCGTTTATGGGCAATATGGCCGCTAATCATGAAGCCGTAGAATGGGGCATCGTGTG
>CAIVYW010000618.1 GCA_903910205.1 uncultured Methylococcaceae bacterium
CATCGACGAAGCTATCTGCGAAGTTGCACCTGAACACGGGCGGCAAATTATGCCCTTTATAGCATCATTGTGGTTATTTTTAATCATTGCCAATCTGGTCGGTTTAATACCAGGACTGCATTCACCGACGCGAGATTTATCGGTGACCTCTGCCTTAGCGGTGCTAGTATTTTTTTCAGTGCCTTGGTTTGGTATAAAGACTCTAGGCTGGAAGCGTTATTGCCATCATTATCTGACGCCTAGCCCAATTTTATTGCCCTTTCATATTATCAGCGAATTTACCCGTACCTTAGCACTAGCGATCCGTTTATTTGGCAATATGATGAGTTTGGAAATGGCGGCTATGCTGATTTTATTAGTGGCGGGCTTTTTAGCCCCTATCCCCATTCTGATGCTGCACATTATTGAAGCACTAGTGCAAGCTTATATCTTCGGTATGCTGGCACTTATTTATTTGGCAGGGGCTATGCAATCTCAACAACTGACTACACAGGAATAATGATGACTGATATCTCAATGATCGTGCTTGGCTCTAGCGTTGCTGCGATTATAGGCATCGCACTAGGCGTTATGTTACCTGCCTTGGCCATGGGCAAAGCCATTAGTAGTGCATTAGAAGCCTTATCGAGACAGCCTGAATCAGAGCGTTCGATTATGCGCACCTTGTTTATCGGTTTAGCGATGATCGAGTCTTTGGCTATTTATAGCTTAGTGATTATTTTAATCGTGCTGTTTAGAAATCCGTTGCTGGAATATATTGTTAATAAGGGCTAAAGGCTAAGGGCTAAGGGCTAAGGGCTCAGGGCTAAGGGCTAAGGGCTAAGGGCTAAAGGTGAAAGGTTTTAATGCCGGTCGTGGGTTTGCAACCCCGACCGAAACGTTTAGATTTAGATAACTTCGAAGCGTGAGTAACGGCGTTATAAACCCCGTCATGCTTTGGTATATTTAGGTGGATGCGCGATGTTTATTCACATTACGGTTGACTCAATAACAATTTAATAATCGCTTATGGAATTTAATAGCTCTACGTTTATTCTTGAAATCATTAATTTCCTG
The DNA here is from genome assembly GCA_903910205.1 of uncultured Methylococcaceae bacterium. Lineage (GTDB taxonomy): Bacteria > Pseudomonadota > Gammaproteobacteria > Methylococcales > Methylomonadaceae > Methylobacter_C. The sequence goes on from CAIVYW010000618.1 coordinate 1,057, forward strand.
ATACTGATCTGGATATTGCAGCGCCTTTTTTATAAACCGATACTGGCAGTGATTGCTAAGCGTAAAACGTTTATTGATCAATCTCTCAGCGACACAAAATTACTGCAACAGCAAGCAGAAGAGCAGCGCAGGCTTTATGAAAGTCGTCAGCAGTTATGGGAGCAAGAAAAACAAGCGGCTTTAAGTGCGCTGCATCAGCAAATTGAGGACGAAAGACGCCTGCAAATGGAGCAACTAAAAGCTGATTTGATACTAGAGCGCACAAAACTCAATGTGACTAGCCAACATCAACAGCAAGAATTTCAACAACAAGCCCAGCGACAAGCCTTACAAAATGGCGCTCACTTTGCCAGTTTAGTGCTGAAACAATCAGCCGGACCTGAACTGGAAGCGCGTTTAGTGGCGCTTTTAGTCAACAATCTTAAAACCTTGCCAGCAGCCTGTACCTTATGCCTGCAAATGCTGGCTAATAAGAAAACGTTAGTTATCAAAGTCACCAGTGTTTATCCACTCGCTTTTGAACAACAAGCTCAGTTAGAACAACAATTGACTGAATTAATTAACAGCCCCATTACACTAGAATATCAACAAGATGCAGATTTAATTGCTGGTCTACGTTTAGATATTGGTGCTTGGGTATTAAATGCTAATTTACAACATGAACTCATAGGTTTTGCCGAGATAGCCAATGAGCTGGAGTAAACAAAATCCTACGGACTGCTTACTCGATAAGCAAGCTAATTGGCTGGCAAACTATCAGCCTAAACTGCGGGTTACTGAACAAGGCACGGTGGTTTCTATTGGCGATGGCATCAGCTGGATTAAAGGTTTGCCGTCTGCTGCCATCGAAGATATTTTAATTTTTGCAGATGGCAGTCGAGGTCTGGTTTTTGATTTAAACCGCGATAGAATCGGCGCTATTTTGTTATATGAAACGGAGACACTGACATCCGGCATGACCGTATTCTTGTCTAAACATAGTTTAGAAATACCGGTGGGTGACGAATTTATAGGACGAATCATTGATCCTTTGGGTACGGCCTTAGATGGCCTGCCTTTACAGACGCCTACTGAAAGAGGCCATTTGGAAAAAGCTTCGCCGGCCATTATTGCCCGTGATTTTGTTGATAAGCCTTTGTATACGGGTATTAAAATTATTGATACGCTGATTCCTATTGGTAAAGGTCAACGTCAACTCATCGTTGGCGATGAAGGCTTAGGCCGCAGTTCTATTGCCATTGATGCCGTGATTAATCAAAAAGATCAGGAGGTGATCTGTATTTATGTGCTGATTGGTCAAAAACGCTCTACGGTGGTTAGCACCTTAGAAATATTGAGGAATCAAGGGGCTTTAGACTATACCGTCTGTGTGGTCGCTGAAGCCAGCGCTTTGCCCGGTTTGCAATATTTGGCTCCTTTTGCGGGCTGTGCCTTGGCTGAGTATTGGATGGCACAGGGCAAAGATACCTTAATTATTTATGATGATCTGTCTACCCATGCCAGAACTTATCGAGAATTATCGTTATTACTGCGCAGACCACCAGGGCGTGAGGCTTACCCTGGCGATATCTTCTTTGTACATTCGCGTTTACTAGAGCGATCCACGCATTTGAATGCTGAAAATGGTGGCGGCAGTATGACCGCTTTACCGATTGTTGAAACTAAACAAGGGGAAATTGCCGCCTACATTCCTACTAATCTGATTTCTATTACCGATGGACAAATCTATTTAGATAATGATTTATTTGTCTCAGGCTTTCGGCCAGCTATTGATATTACTAAATCGGTGTCAAGGATAGGAGGCAAAGCTCAACACTCCAGTATTAGTAGCCAAGCGGGGCAAATGAAGTTGGATTATTTACAGTTTCTGGAGCTGGAATCATTTACTCGTTTTGGTCAGCGATTGGAGGCTTCTATGGAGGCGCGTATTAAACGCGGACGCTTATTACGAGAAATTTTAAAGCAAGATAGGCTAGCGCCACTGTGTAGCCGGTTTCAACTGGCTTGGCTGATGGCTTTTAATGCAGGGCTTTTTAATGACCTTAAGCCTGAGAAGATAACAGCTGCTCTAGTCGGCATAGAGCAGGGCATTAAAAGCTCTGCGCTAAGCTTAGATTCTAGCTCAGAACAATGGCTAGAGGCACTTCATGAATGGCTTAAGTAAAGTTCAAGTGTTGCTATGAGCCAAAGTCGTGAGCTGCAATTGCGTATCGCGCAAATGGAAGAGATACGCTCTATTTTAAATGCCATGAAAAATCTGGCCTTGATAGAAATGCACAAGCTGACGCACTACGAAAGTGCTCAAAGTCTATCGGTAGCTAATATAAAGCAGGCAGCGCAAGATTTTTTAGCCTTTCATCCAGAGCCTATTGCTAAAGATCAGGCTAACGTTATCGCTGTTCTAATAGGCGCAGAGCGTGGTTTTTGTGGTGATTTTAATGAACAGCTCATTAGCCTTGTGAACACAGGTCGCTATTCTGGCATTATCGCTATAGGCACTCGGTTGTGTAATCGCTTAAGCGCTCATCCTTTAGTCATAGCCACTATTAATGGCGCTAATAGCGCAGAAGAAGTGTCGACGATTCTTAATCAGCTGATTGACGCTATCGCATTAGCGACAGAGAATACCGATAAGCCTCTGCTCAATGAACGTTCACCTAGCTTTAAATTGGTCACTATTTATCATGATTATCGCTCTGTACAACTTCGCGAACGACAGATAGCGCCGGCTTTTTCAGAGTTATCACAAAGCACCTTGCCTAAAGGTCATGCTCCGATATTAAACTTAAAGCCTCCCGAGTTTTTTTCTGAGCTCAGTTATCATTATCTATACGCGGTATTGCATGAGATTTTTTATTTGTCATTGCTGGCTGAAAATCAACAACGCTTACAGCATTTAGAAGGCGCTGTTAAGCACTTAGATGATGCAACCATCAATCTGCATCGCAAAGTACAAATCTATAGGCAAGAAGAAATTACCGAAGAAATTGAGGTGATTTTATTAAACTCAGAAAACCTTTAGTCCCTCGTTTCTAAGCGGTGTCGCTGGAGTAAAACAGCTTCAGCTATTTTAAAAGGCAATAGCTGACGCTCAGCGCTCCAAGATACCAATGCCGGTCGGGGTTATAAACCTCGACCGGCATCGTAATGGCAATATCAAATGTTTGAGACGGGGTTATAAATCCCGTCACGCTTTGATACCCAACCTAAGCGGCTAAACGAGGGTAATGATGGTTTTCTCGGCTAAGTTCTTTAATATGTCTAAGCCTGCGCTGATGATGAGTTCAGGGTTGGGGTGCTCTGATTCTACAGCGAGTTGTTGTAAGCTATCGCGTGTGATTATCGCGTCCTGTGCTTGAATCAATTCCAACAAACGGTACGTGAGTGCAGTGATTTCTATGAAGTTAACGTCATCATTAGGATCTCGATAAACCACGATAAAAGTGGGTTGTGCTGAGGCGACTAACGGTAAAAAATCGGGGCCTATTTTGTGTACAGGATATTGATAGGCTAAGGGCCAGGCTAATGGAGAGAGGGCAATAGCGTGATTAAGTAGTTCATCCAGAGGCTTATCATGACTGATTATGTGCTCTTCGGAGGTAGATAAAGCCATTTCTACCCATTCATAATGAGCCAGTTCCAACATAAAAGGAAAGTCCGTTTCACACTGGCGTTCATGTTGTAAAAATAATAGAAACTCGGCAGGTATCTGTAAAAAATACGGTGTATGGCAGGGGTGTTTAGCGTAAAAATCTTGGACTAAGCCTAACCATTGTTCATCATCGAGTAGTGCGCGTAACACGGGAAAATTGCCGGACAAAAAACCTTCAATGTTATTAAAGAATAAGGCTCTATACATTGCCATGCGCGGCTCTGCTACATCAGCAGGTTTAGGATTGTGTTGTGGATCTCTGATATAAGCGGCAAAGGCGAGTTGGGTGCTTTTAAAGTCTTGGGTTGCTTTCATGCCCTATAACCATGAGTCTGTTGTAGCGTCTTGATGGTGTGTACTTCTTTTAGTAATTCAGGGATCGCAGGGATATTAAAATCACGTTCCAGCAAGGTCGGAAATACCCCATAAAGTTGGTAAGCTTGGTCTAATAGCTGCCAGACAGGGTCAATAATATCTGCGCCATGCGTATCGACTAAAAAATCATCGGCTTCTTTATAGTGTCCTGCAATATGAGCATAAGCAATACGTGCTGCGGGCATGGCTTTTAGAAAAGTTTCGGCATCATAACCATGATTAACGCTGTTAACATAAATGTTATTCACATCGAGTAAAACCTTGCAGTCGGCTTCTGCGACAACGGCATTAAAAAAATCAATCTCAGTCATTTCTTGGCCGGGAGCGGCATAATAAGACACATTCTCGATGGCTATTTTTTGTTCTAGGATATCTTGTACACGTTTAATGCGCGTGGCAACATGAGACACCGCTTCTGAAGTAAAAGGTATGGGCATCAGATCATATAAATGGCCGCCTAGACTGCAATAACTCAGATGTTCACTGTACAATTTAATCTGATGATCAACCATGAAGTGTTTAATGTCACGAACCAGTTGTTCATCCAGTGCATCAGTACTGCCTATGGATAAGGATAAACCATGGCAGATAAAATCAAAGCGTTCGGTCATTGCGCGTAGTGCTTTGCCTGCTTTGCCGCCCATGCCTATCCAGTTTTCTGGAGCGATCTCATAAAAATTGACATCTAGTGGTGGCGTAGCGAGTAATTGATTTAGCAGGGGTCTTCTTAGACCTAAACCGGCGCCATGAATGAGGTGTGGGGTAGTGTCCATAAGAACATTTGTGAGTGGTCGACTAAAAAGTGGAAAGCATGACTAATCATACCTTCCATTAAAGCGTTTAAGAGTTAAGCAATGCTAACCCTTGACGTTTATTTTGTATGTATTACGACGGGTGCTGGCGTATTCATTTTATCGCCACAAGCGCCTTCTTTACCTTTCATAGATTCGTTGTTCATCATTTCACCGCAAGCGCCTTCTTTGCCTTTCATCATAGCGCCGCAAGATTTTTCCATGCCTGGTTTCATTTTGCCGTCTTTCATCATGTCACCGCATGACGCTTCAGCAGCTTTTGTTGAAGGTGGAGTCGTTGCAGGTTTTGCATGTCCTGCACAAGAGCCTTCAGGGGCTTTAGGCTTAGCCATGCCGCCCATTGCAGCGCCACAGGCCATTTCAGTCGCAGCTTCAGCAACTTGCATATAGCCACTGCTGAGTTCAGTCATGCCGAAAGGATTGACCTCTGCGCTAACGTTAGTTGCAGCAAAAGTTGAAAGTAAAGCAGCGCCCATTGCTACAGCTAAAGGTGATTTATTCATAGATTTCATGTTAACTCCCGTGTTGGTTATAAATATTCGACCATTACAAAGTGTCGAATGGCACTATCATACCAAAGACCACTTAATAAAGGATGAATATCCTTTGATTAGAGGTATCGTGATGGGATTGAGTTGAAAAAATAAGATTTTGGTTTACTCTTATCGGCTATCAACTTAAGGTGGGGCAGTTTAGCTTAATCTTTCGCTCTGAGCCTTTTGTCTGTGTTTAAGCGGTCCAATAAACAGTTAAAATGAAATAACAGCCATGAATAAAAATAAACGTCAGGCACTCTTTGATAAGTTGGCTGAGGCGATACCTGATCCTAAAACAGAGCTAAATTATACCAGTTCATTTGAATTATTGATTGCCGTCGTCTTATCAGCACAAGCCACCGATAAAGGGGTTAATAAAGCCACGGCTAAGTTATTTGCGGTTGCCAATACGCCAGAGACTTTATTGGCTTTAGGTTTGGTCGGCTTAAAAACCTATATTAATAGCATTGGTTTATATAACACTAAGGCTGAGCATATTATTAAGCTTTGCGCACAGTTATTGAGCTTACACGCAGGACTCGTACCTGAAACGCGTATCGAGCTTGAAGCCTTGCCTGGTGTAGGCAGAAAAACAGCGAATGTTATTTTAAATACAGCCTTTGGTCAGCCTACGATTGCTGTGGACACCCATATCTTCAGAGTAGCTAATCGTACCAAAATTGCCACCGGTAAAAATGTAATGGTAGTAGAGCAAAACTTGAATAAAACAGTGCCTAATGCTCATAAACAAAATGCCCATCATTTACTTATCTTACATGGTCGCTATACATGTATTGCCAGAAAACCACGTTGTCAAAGTTGTGTGATTGAAGATTTGTGTGAGTTTGATGGCAAGTTAATAGAGTAGTTTGTTTTTTTAACGATATGATTCAATCAATATTAGTAAGGAGTTTATGAATGAAGCCGCATCAAATTATCCGCTCTGCGGATGAGCAACCGTCAGTTATAGCCAAGGCAGGGTTTAGGGAGTTATTGGCTTGGGCCTTTTATGACTTTGCTAATTCTGGCTATACCACCGTGGTACAAACAACTATTTTTAGTGCTTATTTTGTAGGCGTTGTCGCGGGTGCAGAGCAAGGTGTTACCCCGGGATTATCAACCTTGTTATGGTCATTAGCGATTGGAATCGCTAATTTTGTGGTTATGATTAGTGGGCCATTGATAGGCGCGATTGCCGATCATCGTGCTTGTAAAAAACGTTTTCTATTAATCTCTTCTATAGGCTGTATCGCAGCAACCGCTAGCTTGGCATGGGTAGGGCCGGGTGATATAACTCTGGGCATGATTTTAGTCACCCTCTCGGCCATTATGTTTGCTAGTGGTGAAAATCTGATTGCCGCCTTTTTGCCAGAATTGGTGCCTGAGGAGAACATGGGCAGGTTGTCAGGATACGGTTGGAGCTTGGGTTATTTCGGTGGCTTACTGACGCTAGGTATCTGTTTAGCCTATATTACCTGGGCCAAACAGCAAGGGCTTGCTGCGACTCATTTTGTACCCGTGTCGTTATTGATTACGGCGTTCATCTTTGCTTTGGCAGCATTGCCGACCTTTATCTGCTTACGTGAGCGAGCCATACCCGCAGTATGGGATAGGAGTCGTTCCAGTTTACAGATCAGTTTTACCCGATTAGTACATACTTTTAAAGAAGCTACTCGCTTTCGTGATTTGCTTTGGTTTTTAATCACCTTGGCTGTGTATCAATCGGGTGTGAGTACGGTCATCGTTTTGGCGGCTATTTATGCGCAAGAAGTGATGGGCTTTGATACTCAAGCCTTAATTATCTTGATTATGGTGGTTAATGTGACGGCGGCAGTGGGTGCTTTTATCTGTGGGCATTTACAAGATCGTATCGGTTCAGTGCCTACGCTGGCCATCACCTTAGTGATCTGGATTATTGCGATCATTGTGGCTTTATTGGCAGAAAAATCCGTCGATATGTGGATCGCTGGAAATCTTATTGGTTTAGCGATGGGTGCCAGTCAAGCCGTAGGGCGTGCTTTAGTGAGTAAGTTTTCTCCGGTAGAGCGCACCGGTGAGTTTTTAGGCTTATGGGGCTTAGTCAATCGCTTGTCGGCTATCATCGGGCCGTTGAGTTACGGCCTAATTAATTATTGCAGCCAAGGCAATCATCGAATGTCCTTATTGTCGACTTTGGTGTTTTTTATGGTTGGCTTAGCGTTATTAGGCAAGGTCAATGAACGCCGAGGCAAAGCGGCTGCTAGTATCAATACGACTAGATAGTACTCAAGCAAGCGTTCTAAAAATTGTATGTTGAGAGATAATTCTCTATGATTGCAGTCTGTCGTCATTATCTTAATCCATGAGAGCCAATATGAAACTAATAACTGCTATTATCAAGCCATTTAAAATGGATGATGTAAGAGAAGCATTATCTGAAATAGGTGTTGCCGGTGTCACTGCAACTGAAGTAAAAGGCTTTGGTCGTCAAAAAGGCCATACGGAATTGTATCGAGGCGCTGAATATGTCGTCGATTTTTTACCTAAAATTAAGTTAGAAATTGCCGTAGCGGATGGGATGGTTGAAAAAGCCGTTAGCACGATAGTGAAAGCCGCTAATACGGGAAAAATTGGCGATGGAAAAATATTTGTGTCTAATTTAGAACAAGTCGTACGTATTAGAACCGGTGAAACTGGGGAGGACGCGATTTAAGTCGCTTAGGAACAAATAATGTTTAACAATAATAATAAGAGAAGATGGCTGCTGACAGTCTTGCTATTACTACCCACAATAGCGTCAGCAACCGAGTTAAATCAAGCCAATACGGCTTGGGTATTAACATCAACAGCCTTGGTGTTGTTTATGACTATTCCTGGCTTGTCTTTGTTTTATGCAGGCTTAGTCAGAAGTAAAAATGTATTGTCAGTGCTAATGCAGTGTTTTGCCATTACCTGTGTCGTATCCATACTTTGGTTGTCGGGTGTTTATAGTTTTATTTTTGCCGATGGCGGGAATTTACAGCCGTTTATAGGGGGCGCGTCTAAAGCCTTTTTGCCGGGTATAGGTACGGGATCAATGACCGGTGATATTCCTGAATCGGTTTATTTTATGTTCCAAATGACCTTTGCCATTATTACCCCCGCTTTAATTGTGGGGGCTTTTGCTGAGCGTATGAAATTTTCTGCTATGCTTTTGTTTAGCAGTTTATGGTTGCTTATTGTTTATTTACCTATTTGTCATTGGATCTGGGGTGGCGGCTGGCTCGCTAGTTTGGGTGTCATGGACTTTGCCGGAGGTATCGTCATTCATGTTAATGCCGGTGTCGCCGCCTTAGTCGCCGCTTTGGTATTGGGTAAAAGAAAAGGTTTTCCAACCACTGCAATGCCTCCACATAATATGACCATGGTTGTTACAGGAGCGGGTATGTTATGGGTGGGATGGTTTGGCTTTAATGCCGGTAGTGCGTTAACTGCCGATGGCCGTGCAGGGATGGCCATGTTAGCCACGCATATAGGAGCGGCTTCTGGCGCCTTAACGTGGATGGTTATTGAATGGAAGCGTTATGGTAAACCCAGTGTGTTAGGCATAGTCACGGGTATGGTTGCAGGCTTGGGTACTATTACTCCGGCATCTGGTTTTGTTGGTCCTGCCGGTGCTTTGATGATAGGTGTCACCGCTGGTATTGTATGTTTTTATGCCACTCAATATGTTAAACGTAAGCTGATCATTGATGATTCCTTAGATGTCTTTCCTGTGCATGGCGTGGGTGGTATTACGGGCTCAGTATTAACCGGTGTGTTTGCAGCCAGTAGTTTAGGGGGCTTAGGCTTACCTAATGGCGTTTCTATAATGCATCAAGTTAGCGTACAAGCCTTAGCCGTTTTGGTGACGGCTTTATGGAGTGCCTTGTTTAGTTATCTAATTTTAAAAGGCTTAGATAAATGGATAGGCTTACGGGTAACGCTTGATGAAGAAGTGCAAGGTTTAGATACCGTATTACATGAAGAAACCGGTTATCTTGATTTATAAACAGTACCGATAATAAGCGGTTAATATGAAGAAGGCGACTAATTAGGTCGCCTTTTTTGTTTAGTGCCAAGATAATGCTGAATTAATTGCCGAGGGTTTTATGGTTATTCAACGTATAGGAGCTAACATTAAAATACCTGCTGTTATTTTAGGCAGTTTACTGCTTATTTATCTAAGTCTTAGTGTTGTTATCCTGCCTAGATTATTAAGTTCAAAAATTCCTGAGCTTATTGCACAGGAGACCGGTAGAAAAGCCTTAGTTACAAAAATTCAGGTTCAGCCCTTTCCTTTAGCGATTAATATTCATGGTTTTGAAATTCAAGAAGCCGATGGTTCTGTATTGGCGCAGTTTACTGACTTTTATATCCGTTTAGGATTCATTCAATCTTTACAGCAATCGACGTTGGTGATTGAACAGCTTACCCTGACAAAACCCTTAGTTCATGTCATCAGGCAAGAACAGGGCGACTTTAATTTTCAAGCTTTGGTTAAGGCTAAGGCTGATGATAAGCAAAATAAGGGGGCGTTGTTGCCTTTAAGTATTTTGCAGCTTAAGGTCGAGGATGGACAACTGATCTGGGAAGATTTTAGTTCGGGTCAATTAGTAAAAGAAACCTTAGCGCCCATTAATATAAAGTTAGATAATTTTTCTACACAGACCGATCAGCCAGCCCAACTCAAGGTATCGATAGCACTAAGTTCAGGTGGAACCCTGAGTTGGCAGGGGCAGGCGAGTTTAAATCCTAAAATGTCTGAAGGGCATGTGCAATTAGATCATGCGCACTTAGAGACCTTATTAGCCTTGGCCAGTCAAAATATCCCACAACTTAAGGTTACCGGCTATGAGTTAGTCGGTGCTGATTATAAAGCGACTTATACTGAGCTAGGCTGGCAATTTGTTATTACTCAAGGTGCATTAGAGCTGAAAGAGCTACAAGTGCTAGAAAAAGCCACAGCAAAGCAGCTCATCAACATGCCTGTTTTTGCTATGCGCGGTATAGCGCTGGATCTTGAAAAACGAAGCCTGCGGGTTGACTCGGTGTCTGCTGAAAATGCAGATATTCAAGCATGGTTAACGCCTGAGGGGGTTATGAATTATCAGGCTTTACTGCCGGCTAATACGAATAATCCAGCGCCTACTAGCAAGTCACCACAAAAAGCACCTTGGCTTATAACGCTTAATAGCCTTTCAGTTAATAATGTTGCTTTAAACTTTGAAGATCAGACCTTAAAAAAACCACTGACCATTACTATTAAACCGATTGCTTTTAAACTCACCCAGTTAAATAATCAAGCGGATACTCAAATGCCGGTACAGCTAAGTTTGGGTATTAATCAAACGGGTTTGATAACGCTGAACGGCAAGGCCACACTTAAACCGGTTTCTGCCAATTTGGCAGTGGAGGTTAAAGATATAGACCTAGAAAATTTCCAACCTTATGTTGATAAGTGGGTGCATTTAGATGTCATCGATGGAGGATTGCATATCACAGGTCAGTTATCGCTGGCAGATATTGATCTTTCTAAACCTGATATTAAATTTAAAGGAGATGCAAGGATAGATCATTTATTAACGCGCGATCAAACGCTACATAAAGATTTTATAAAATGGTCTGGCTTGAGCTTAACCGATCTGGACATTGATGTATTGGCTCAGCGTTATACGGCAACCGCGTTGTTGATTGATAAACCTTATGCCCGAGTGACCATTAAAAAAGACAAAAGCACTAACTTTAGTGATCTTATTATTCGTGATAAAAGCAATGCGCCGATTCAGGCGAGTCCGCTAAAAACAACGCCGATCTTAGTCGATCCAGTGTATTTTAAGTTGGATAAAATTCAAGTGACTAACGGCTCTTCAGATTTTTCTGACCTTTCATTGATACTGCCCTTTGCCGCTGAAATTAAAAGCTTAGATGGTGGGGCTAGTGGACTTTCTTCAGATAAAAAGTCGACCATTAAACTCGCTCTAGCGGGCAATGCTTATGACTTAGCGCCTGTTAATGTTAAAGGTGAAGTAAGTCCCTACTTGGGTGACTTTACGGTTGCTATCAATTTTAATGATCTACCGATGCCCTTAGTGTCACCTTATATGGTGCAATTTGCAGGCTACAAAGTTGAAAAAGGCCAAATGACCCTAGGGTTAAAATACCATGTGAGTCATCATGAATTGACGGCAAGCAATGCTATTTTAATTAATCAATTTGAACTAGGGGATAAAGTTGACAACCCCAACGCGGTAGCCTTACCTCTTAAGCTGGCGGTAGCGCTGCTAAAAGACGCAGACGGTAAAATAAAAATAGACGTACCTATTTCGGGTAGTTTAGATGATCCTAAATTTAGTGTAAGCACCCTAGTCGAAGAGGCTTTACTCAATATGCTCAGTAAAATAGTAACGGCACCGTTTCGAACACTGGCCTCTCTTATCGGTAGTGAAGAAGATTTAAGTACGGTTAGTTTTCCTGCCGGCCATTCGTATTTGACTAAGCCACAGGAGACTAAATTAGCCAGTTTAGCGTTAGCGTTAAAGGCGAAGACGACCTTAACCTTGGATATTAAAGGCGCGGCATTTATTGACCAAGATTGGTTAATCATTAGGGAAGATGCTCTATATGAGCAACTTAAAAGACGTAGAGCCACAGAGATGAATCAAAATACCAAGAAAAAAATACGTCATGAATATGTCGAGCTATCAGATGAGGATTACAAGCGGTTATTGGCCGATATGTTTATAGAGAAGTTTCCTTTATTGGCCGATAGATCCTTGTTCGGATTACCTCAATTGAAAAATGCTAAAGTTGGTGATTTTTATCAAACAGCCAAACAAAAGTTGTTTACTATTATTAAACCAGAAGAAGATAGACTCAAACGCCTAGCTTCGGCTAGAGCCCAAGTGATTGCTAATTATATGGTTCAGCAAGGAATAGCCAGTGAGCGCTTGTTTATTCTGGATACCGTGATTAATCCTGAGCGAGACACTAAAGAGATTTCTGTTGTTTTGTCGCTGAATAGTCATTAATAGCATCGTGATAATTGATAGATAGGCACACATGGAAGATTGATGAAAGAAGAAAAGTATAAGGGTTTTATCCGCGTTAAGCCTGGAGAAAAAATTCGTCTTAAAGATTGCCCCACCGGTTGGGCTCAGACTGAGGCACTTAAAAAAATAGGTAAGGTGGATTCAAAAAATAACGCCCGCAGGTTACTGGAACAAGATTTAGCCGAATTAGCTGAGGTACAGCAGTTACTGTATGTCGATGATCGCTACTCATTATTAATTGTATTTCAAGCCATGGATTCGGCAGGTAAAGACGGTACTATTAAGCATGTAATGTCTGGTATTAATCCTCAGGGTTGCCAAGTATTCAGTTTTAAGCAGCCCTCCGTTGAAGAATTAAATCATAATTTTCTCTGGCGTTACATGAAAAGCGTGCCCGAGAGAGGGCGTATCGGCATCTTTAATCGCTCCTATTATGAAGATGTGCTGGTCGTTAAGGTTCATCCCGAGCGACTGCAACAATTACCTGATGGAAAAAAAAACCAAGCGTTCTGGGAGGCACGTTACCAAGACATTAATGCCTTTGAACAGCATTTGACGCGTAATGGTACGATGATACTTAAGTTTTTTTTACATCTCTCAAAAAAAGTACAAAAGAAACGCTTTATGGAGCGCCTAGATAGACCTGAAAAAAACTGGAAGTTCTCAGCGTCTGATCTTGCCGAGCGAGAGCGCTGGGATGATTATATGTCCGCTTATGAACAGGCTATTAACTCCACCAGCACCGAATGGGCACCTTGGCATATTATTCCTGCCGATGATAAATGGGCTATGCGCGCCGCTGTTGGCGATATTATTACCACGCGTCTGAAGAATCTTGATTTAAGTTATCCATTATTAACAGACGCTCAAATAAAGTTATTAGCAGAGGCACGTAAACAGCTTGAAAATGAATGAGTTCTGGGTAAAGTTTGATGCAAGCGATGTGGCATGACATACTTGCTCATTGTTGGTGCAAAGTATGACCGTTGTACTGATTCCCAAGCGTAGTTCTCATGGGTTATAGGCACGCACGGTTATCTAATAATAGGGTGGATAAGTACGCGCATCTACCATTGATGCCGGATGCACGGCCTACAGGTCACAGCTTGGCAACAAGCCGTACACGTCTATCATTCGGCATAGATATGAAGTAGGGTAAGACGCAATAATAAACCCCCCAATTTTATAGGATGTGCTGAACGGCAGTGAAGCGCATCATTTGTAATAGAGCGATGCGCTTCACTAGCGTTCAGCACATCC